>JAUVAM010000267.1 GCA_030591745.1 Deltaproteobacteria bacterium | reverse complement strand
CGGGGTTTGGATATCGATGGTCGCAGGGGCAGCCCGGTGCGCGCCATCGGCTCCGGTACGGTCGTCATGGTGTCCGATCGCTATTACAGCGGCGGCACGGTCGTCATCGATCATGGCTTGCGCTTGTTCTCCTTGTACTTTCATCTGCGGGGCAAGCTTGTGAAGGTGGGGCAGCAAGTGAAGGCCGGGCAAAAGATTGGAACCGTGGGCCGCAGCGGCCGGGCCACCGGACCCCACCTGCATTTGAGCGTCAAGCTTGAGGGCGTTTACTTCGATCCGCAGCAGCTATTGGATTTTGATTTTGGAGGAGAAGCCCAGTGATGCTTCTTCGGTCGGTGCTGCTCCTTTTTGGCCTGGGCTGCGCCGCCGCCGTTTGGGCGGGAACCCCCCAACCCGCCGATTGGGGGGATCATATGCGCCCCCTCGCCGATCAGCGTCAACCGCCGCTGGTGCCCAGCAATCCCCTGGTGGCCCCTTCTTCCGCGGCACCTGCATTGGTAGTCTGGGATGAGCTTTTTTCTTTGACCTTGGAGATGCCGCCTGGGCGAAGTCCGGGGTCGGCCAGCGCCTGGCAGGCGGTTTTGCTTACGCGGATTCGGGCACCTTTCGGCGGCCTGGTCGGCGCTCCGGTTTTACAGCGATACGAGCTCTCCATCGAGGCTTTGGAAGTCGGGGAGCGGCCTTCTTTGATCAGGCTCTGGGTGCGACTGCCGGCTCGGGCCCCGAGGGAAACCTATCACCTGGAAGTACTGGGTCCCGAAGGACTGGTCGCACGGCGTCCGAACGCCGTCAGGGTGCTGGGTTCGGCTCGACGGCTGAAGTCTCCGCGCTTCGCCGTCATGGGTGACAGCCAACTCCGCGATCCCTCCACCCGTCTGCAACGGGGCCACCTCAATAACGGCTCGTTTCCCCGACGGGGCAAGAGCGAAGCAGATCGCATGTTTCTGCAGGAATTGGACGAGCTGGATTTTTTCGATCCGGACTTCGTGTTGTACCTGGGTGATTTACTTTTCGGCATCGACTATCGGGCGGAGTATCCCGAGACCCTGCAACGTTTATGGTCCAAAGCCCCCGCTGCTTTCATGGTGCCCGGCAATCACGACGCCATGGCTTTGTACGAATTGGCGCTGAAGGAGGGCTGGTGGGTTGAACTTTTGGGCTCGGTGCGTTGTGCACTGCCCTTGGCGAGGGGAGAGCTCAGTGTCTCCAAGATATTTACGGCCTTGGGCTGTGTATACGGCGATTTGAGAAAAATACTCTTCCAGGATTTGCAACAAGATGGATTGGATTACTGGCGTCGTTATCTCGGGGCCACCGACGCAGCCGTGGACCTGGGCGAGCACTGGCATTTGATTGCCCTGAATTCCTACGCGGGTTCTTCCGAACGGCGGCACGGTTTCGTGCTCGGCCTGGGATTTGCCGGTTTGGACCTGGGGGTGGCCGCTGTCGACAACTATGGGGGCAGTTTGAGCGATGCTCAGCTTTCCTGGTTTGATGCGGAACTGAAGCGAGCGGAGGCCGCGGGCCGACGGGTTATCGTGGCCTTGCATCATGACCCTCGTGGCAACGAGGACGAAGTCTGGGGTCGCCGCTATCATGCAAATTTGCCTTTCCCTACCGAGCCCCTCGGCCTGCGCCGTTTTCAGGAGTGGAATTACAACAACCCGAATTGGGCCTTGGACGACGAAGGGGGCCGGAAGGGCGAGCGGCAGACCGAAAACAGCGCCACGGCCTTTTTGTCTTTGCTGTCGGGGCGGGTGGCCGCGGTGTTCACTGGGCATTTGCATGCCGACCGGGATCAAGTGGTCCCGGCCGGCGCTGAGATTATCAAGGGTTCGGGTTTGCGGGCCCGTGAGCCTTTGCGATTTTGTCGGGTGACCAGCGCTTCCGCTTCTCCTTTGGACGATAAGGGCTATTGGGGCTACCGCCTGATCGAGTTGGGGGAGGACGGCGAATTGCACGGGCTGATGTATCATCCCCAGAGGGCATGGGCGTCGGTGCCGGCGGGCAACCTGTGGTTGGATGGCGATGGCCATCCGGACAGCAAGGGTGTCGTCTATCGCCTGAACAACGGCTTGCCCGAAAGGGTTCGGGGTCGACTGCGTCTTTATTTGCCGGAGCGCCTGGAGGGCTATGATTTCCTGCTTGGCGGTTCTGGTAAATTGAGCCTGGACGACGCGGGCCGGGGGCCCGAGGGCATGGCCGTTTACTATGTACGGGTCGAGCTTGAGGGGGTAGACAGCGGACCTGTCCCCCCGCCTCCAGGTAAAGAAGTGCAGGCCACCCTGCGGGTGCGACCGGCCAAGGGCAATCGTGTGCCCGTGGTGGATTTTTTCCCTCGGCCTGCCCAGCCCGCACCCGGTCAATCCCTGCGTTTTGATTTATCCCAAACGCGGGATCCGGAGGGCCGTCCCCTCGTGTCCTATGTTTGGGATTTCGGAGATGGACACAGCGCGCGTGGGCCCGATCCGGTCCATCGCTATGAGCAGATCGGTCGCTATGAGGTCAGTTTGACGGTTGTAGACGATCGAGGTGCCTTCGCTCGGCATGCCACCGCCCTGCGGGTGGTCGCACCGGCGGTGGCGGGCTGCGCCAGCGCGGCGGGATCGGGGACGAGCCTGTGGTTTCTTGTTGGGCTGATCCTGGGCTGGATTGGTTTGGTCGGGTTCAAAAACCGCTGATGACTTTCCAGTCTGCGCCTTCTTTAACCAGTTCCAAGCGGTTGAGTTCGTCGGTGACCTGCCAACGCTCGCCGCTGGGTAGCTTGATCAGGTAGCGGGTCACGTAGTGGTAGTCCATTCGGGCTTGGTTCCCGTCGACCTTCACATCCTTGAGCGTGATGTTCAACTGCAGATCGTTGACCTGTTTGAAGTGCTTGCTGAAGTGGGACTTCAGGCCCTTGTAGTTGTAGTCGTCTTGGGTCTCCGGCGTGCCCAGGTCCTCGTAGAACCTTTCGGAGGTCATGGACACCAGGGTGTCGATGTCTTTGGCTTCGTAGGCTTGTCGGTACTTGGCCATGATGACCAGCAGGGCCCGATGGTCCGGGGTGTCGGTCAGCTGGATGTCCAATCCGGGGATGAGCTTGGCCCCACATGCCGAAAAGAGGATGGTCGCAGCCAGCAACAGGGTGAGCGCGCGCGTATTCATGTTTTAACCTCCGCAACGGACCGATTGGGCCTTGGGAACCCTTAGACAAGATCGACTATCGCGACCCATGTGTCAAGTTCAACCGCGCGGATCGCAATTACGAAACCCTTCACCGGGTCTGTGGATTCCCGGATCTAGTTATTTTCTTTTTCTCCGAAGACCTGGGCGCTGAAAACCTCAATGCCTGTTTTGGGGTCTTTCCAGGCCTCGGGCGGCAGGCCGGCCTTGAGGCAGGTCTGGGCAAGGAACTCCTCGCGACCCCAGCCGTACTCGGTGGCCACCTGGGGCAAGAGCACGCCCGAATAGAAGTCGCGCGTGATGAAGATGCCGTGGGTGCCCACCACCACCTGCTTGGGATCTTCGATGCGGCGCCGCGGACTGAGTACCGAGATCTCAATGTCGACTGCGTCCAAGGATCCGGCTTCCATGGACGGGAATCGCGGGTCCCCGGTGGCGGCGGCGAGCGCCATCTCCTGGACCACCTCGGCCAGGGGGCGATCCGCGTTGAAGGTGCCGATGCAGCCCCGCAGCTCCCCATCCTGGTGCAGGCTGACAAAAGCCCCGGCGGGTGCCTGGAGAGCCTGGTCGGTCTGAAGGTGTGTGGGCAGGTTTTGTTCGGCCAGATGTTGCTTGATGCTCTCGCGGGCCAGTTTCAGTAGTTCTTTTTGCTGGCTTGGGTTCAGCATGGACGACCTCGTGGGAATTTTTTCATTATGCTACTTGGGGCTCCGGTCGCGGTCAATGGGGGGCTTGTCCGGACGGCCCCAAAGGGCTATGTTGGATTTTCATTGACGACAAGCGAGGATCTACATGCTGCTTTTTGATTCGCTGGAAACGGGCCCCTTGATGGTCAACTGCTACATCTTGGGTGATTCCGAGACCAAGCAGGCCGCCGTGGTGGATCCGGGGGGGCACGTGGGGGCCATCCGCTCGGCCTTGGATACCCTGGGACTGACTTGCAAGTACATCATCAACACCCACGCCCATTTCGATCACGTGGGCGGCAACGGAGAGCTGAAAAAGGCCACCGATGCCAAGATTCTGATCCACCAGGCCGAAGCCGACTGGCTCGGCGAATTGACAGAGCATGCCCGCATGTTCGGTGTGCACGTGGAAAACTCCCCGCCGGCGGATGGCAAGCTGGAAGAAGGCCAGATCATCAAATTGGGCAAGGGCGACGATGGCATCACGCTCAAGGTACATCACACGCCGGGTCACAGCCCCGGTAGCGTGTGTTTGGTGGTGGAGGGGCAGAAAAAAATTATGGTGGGGGATCTGGTTTTCGCTGGCTCCATCGGACGGACGGATTTGCCCGGGGGCGACTTCGACACCCTCATCGACAGCGTGAAATCCAAGATCTTCACTTATGCCGATGACACCAAGCTCTATTCCGGGCATGGACCCGTGACCAGCATCGGTCGGGAAAAACGCAGCAACCCCTTCTTGACGGGGCGCTACCGAGGATAAATAGAGTTCAGGAGAATGGGTCATGACGTGTATCAAAAACTGCGGATTGTTGATTTTGGTTTTGGGCTTTTTGGCCGCGTGTCATGCTCATGCCTCCGGGGGCCAAAGCGAACTTCGCAGCGGTGACAATTACAAGGTGCTGGCTGAATCCAAGGCCCTGCCGGACAAAGCCCTGGCGGGCGAATTGGAACTGCTGATCATCAAGAAGGGCAAGGATTGGAAGCTGACCACCGACGCGCCCATGCGCATCACCGTCACGGCACCCGACGGGGTGGAGTTGAGCAAGAAACTCTGGAAGAACGCCGACGCGGCCAAGCTCGAAAAAAACAAGCAGGCCCGATTCGTCCTGCCGTACAAGCTCAAGGCCGCGGGCTCCTACGACCTGAAACTCAAATTCAGTTTCGTCCTCTGCACCGAAACCCTCTGCCAAAAAAAGCGCTTTGAAGTGGACTACACTTTGAAGGGCGGCTGAAGCTAGACAGTCTTGAGGCGGCGAGATCTTCAAAATTGAGTCAAGAGCGAAGAAAGTTGATTCCCCCGTAGACTGTCTTGTGTCGAATTCCGAAGGAATTCGACGCTAGAACACAGCAACGGCACCCAGGGTGATGCTGACGTCCAGCATATTGCGGGTATCTTCGTCCAGGGGGATGCTGAGCATGAGGTAGGGCTTGATGATCGGCAGATGAATTTGCGCCAGGATGTCAAGGGCGAAAAAGTTCTTGTTGTTGTCAAAGGTCAGGCTGCTTAAGCCGCGAAAACCCACCCCCGCCGACACGAAGTCCATGATGTTCGCCCCGGCCGCCAGGCCGTATACCAGGAATGTCTCAGAGTCGTCGCCGGCATTGTCGTCCAGGCTGAACACGACCTCGGGGCCGATGTGGAACTGGGCGAAGAACAGTTTATGCAGGAGCTGGAAGCCCAGCGTCGGCGTGAAAACCAGAAACTCCGAGCCGAAGCGGTTGTAGCGCAGATGGTTGACCGAGCCGAATCCGATTGCCCCGATGTCATCAAAGTCGTCGGCCTCCATAGGCGCGATGGAGACCTCCAACTGGCCGCCGAAGCAGGCCCTGGTGCCGCCGGGGAGCTCCAGGCAGTGTCTGCCCTTGGCGAAGAGGTCGATGTTACCGAACCAGAATCCACTTTCCGCCTCGTCATTGTCCGGGTTGGCAAAGGAGAAACCCAGGTTGAGCCCGACGGCCGCGGGCCCAAAGCCGAACTGTCCCACCAGCTCGGGCACCAGTCCGCTGACATATTCCCCCGTCGGGATGTGCAGATCGAGAGAGACCAGGCTGTCGGTGTTCAGGCTGGTGTAGCCCTTGGTGCCCAGGTAGGGCTCCGTCGGGTCCGCGGAAACGGTCGGGACACATAATAGGGAGCCGAGCAAAGCCGCCGCCAATGTGAGTCTTTGTAACATGAACCCCTCCTCATGTAAGAACGTGAGCATGGTTGGTGATGCGACTGTTATACGACAGGGCTGGACTAAAGATAGTGATCCGGCTCACAATGGGTTCATGAATCTGT
>JAUVAM010000140.1 GCA_030591745.1 Deltaproteobacteria bacterium | reverse complement strand
CGGCCTTTGTGCTGGCCGATTCCGCGGGACGAACCTTCACTTTGCCCTGTGCCGGTTTGGCCCTGGGAAGCCTGAGCGCATACCGGCATCTGCTCGACGGCCGAGGCGGGCAGGGAGAATCCGGGGATTTGCTTTGGCTCCAGACCCCGGCGCATCATGCGTCTTTTCTTGGCGGATGGTTGGGGGCCCTGTTGGCGGGTGGGCGCGTGGTCTTGCCCGGGGCCCTGGATGACGCGAAGGTTTTCAGGGCGGATCTAGTTGATTGTGGTGCCAGGGTGGTGCTCATCCAGGCCAAACAGCTTAAGGATCTGCTGACCCGCCTCGAGGCTGAAGAAACGCCGTCTTCGGGTCGAGGTCCGGCCCTGCTCGTTATCGAGGGGGACTCGGTCGGGCCCAGGCTGTACACCAAGGTGCGACAAGTCCTGTTCGACAGCAACACCCACATCACCCAGGTTTTATCTCGTCCGGAGAGCGGCGGTTTTTTGGCGGGCCACCACCCGAGCACCATGGCGGTGCTGCCCGCGTCAGCGGGGCGGGCCGCGCCCGGATTGCGACTTGGCGTGGTCGACGGCCGGGGTCGATCCTGCCAGGCCAATTACGGCGGCCTACTGACGCTCGCACAAGTCGCCCCGGCTTTGGCCCTGGAACTGCAAAGCCAGAAACCGCCCATCCCCCTGGGCCTGAGGGTTCGCATTGAGGCGGAGGGTTTGATTTGGAGCATGGGAGAAGTCCGGGTGGCTCGGCAGGAGCCGAATGCCGTGTCGGCTTCGAAGCTGGAGGCCGCGATGGTCGCCATGGAGGGGGTGGAGCGGGTGGCCGTCGTGCGCCATGGCGCGGGGCCGAACAAACAGAGAACCTGGGCCTATGTCGTCCTCCGTGGTGGGGCCGAGCGGCTTGATGCCATTCGCAAGGATTTGGCCGAGCGCTTTGGTGAGCAGGCCATACCTGATTCTATTCAGGTGGTCAGCCAATTGCCCTATAGTCGGACGGGCAAGCTTTTGCGCAGCGTGCTCCGTCGCATCGCAGGCGGAGAGTTGGAGGGTCTGGATGATGCGGGCCTGGTGGAAGACCCCGCGGTGATCCACAGCCTCCTGCGAGAATGCGTGGATAAAGAGGAGGACTGAATTCATGGAGCTAAAAAAAGTCTTCGAAGCTCAGCGGATCTGCCTGGTGGGGGCCAGCAATAAAGCGGGCAGTCTGGGCCTCCTGGTGTCTGAGAACCTGCTTTCGGGCCCGCAGGAGACCGATCTTACCTTTGTGTCCATGGATGGCGAGGAAGAAGTCGCGGGTCGGCCCTGCAAGACGGAATTGAACAGTGGGGCCGGGCCCTTCGGATTGTCCTTGGTGGCTGTGCCCGTGGCTCGCCTTAAGGAGGCGGTGGCGGAAGCCCTCAACGCACGGGTGCATCATCTGGCGGTTCTGACATCGATTGACCGGGAGTTGGGCGGGGACATGGACGCCTTGCGCGAAGACATCTTGAGCATGTGCCAAGAGAAGGGCGTTCGTCTCTTGGGCCCGGGCAGTCTGGGCCTGGCCGATATCAAGACCGGGCTTAATGCCACCTATTTTCATGGTGAACTCAAAGCCGGCGGCGTCGCCGTCATTTCTCGCTCCAGCGCATTGGCCGCGGCCATGTTGGACTGGGCCGCACACCGAGGCCTGGGTTTGGCGCGGCTTGTGAGCCTGGGTGACATGCTGGATCTGGACGAGGCGGATTTTTTCGAAATCTTCGCGGAAGACGATGATGTGCGCGTGGTTATCGGTTATTTGGAGAACATCCGTTCGGGCAAGGAGTTCATCAAGCGGGCGGAGGCCCTGAGCTCGGCCAAGCCGGTTGTGCTCTTGAAGGCCGGCACCACCGCGGCCGGCGAGAAAGCCGCCTTGCTTCACACGGGCCGCAAGCCCTATTCGGACATTGCTTACGGTGCGGCATTCAAGCGTTCGGGGGTGATCCAGGCAGAGAACTTCCAAGAGCTTTTCGACTTTGCGCGGGTCTTCGATAGCCAGCCCATGCCGCAGGGGCGCCGGGTCGCGGTTCTGTCCAACGCCGGGGCCGCGGGCATCCTGTCGGCCGACGCGGTGGAGGGGGCAGGGCTTAGCTTGGCGCGACTGGGCGAATCCACCCTGGCCACCATCAAGCAGCTCTTGCCCGCCGGCGCTCAGGTGGACAATCCGGTGGATCTGTTGGGCAGCGCGGATCCGAAGCGTTTCGCGGCGGCTTTCGAGGCGGTGCAGTCAGACGAGGGCGTGGACGCGGTATTGATGGTCCACACCCCACACTTGCTTGCCAAGGCCGAAGAGACCGTAGAGGCCCTGGTGAAAGCCAGGGTGGGCGAAAAGCCGGCCTTGGCTGTTTTCATGGGCGGGGCCAGCGTCGTGCAAGCTCGTCAGCGCTTGGTGGAGGCGGGGATACCCGATTATCCCTCGCCGGGTCGGGCCGTGGCGGCCTTGGGCGCGTTGTGTGATTACGCCGTTTGGCGAAAGCGACCGCCTCGCATCGTGGCGCGTTTTCCGGTCAATCGAAGGCGGGTTGAGCGCGTTCTGCGACGGCATCAACGATTGAAGCGACTGGAGGTGGAAGAGTACCAGGCCAAGGAGATCTTGGCCGCCTATGATTTTACCGTGCCCGAAGGCCAGCTCGTAGAGGACGCGGATGCGGCGATCGAGTCGGCGGAGCGGGTGGGTTACCCCGTGGCCATGAAGATCGTTTCGCCGGACATCGTGCACAAGTCGGGATTGGGTGGCGTTCGTCTGAGTTTGGCCAGTCCCGAAGCGGTGCGTGATGCCTATGACTTGATCATGCTGCGCATTCAGCGAAAAAAGCCGGAGGCGCTCATCGAAGGCGTTTACGTAGAGAAGATGTGCCAACGGGGGGTCGAGGTTATCATCGGCATGCACCGGGACGCTCAGTTTGGGCCCATGCTCATGTTTGGCCTGGGCGGTATCGCGGTCGAGGTCATGGATGACGCGACATTCCACCTGGCCCCCATTACCTTCGACGAGGCCATGCAAATGCTGGAAAGCACCCGGGCCTTCGCACAGCTTTCAGCCAGCGCCTTGGCGGACACGATGGATCCAGCCGCCATCGCCCAGGGCTTACAAAAGATCAGCCAGCTGGCCGGTGACTTTCCCCAAATTCAAGAGCTGGAGATCCATCCCTTCATCGTGGGCCGGCCGGGGACCGAGCCCATCGCCGCCGATGTGCGGATCCTGATGAACAAAGGGGGCACAGCATGACCCAGGCGAAAAAAACCAGCTACGATCCGCATTGGCAAGACAAGTACAAGGATCAGATCGTGACGGCCGAAGAGGCGGTTGGCCAGATTCGTCCCGGCCAGCGGGTTTTCATCGGTACGGGCTGCGCGCAACCCCAAGAATTGGTCCGAGCGCTGACCGCCCGCTCCTCCGAGTTGTCCGATACCCAGCTTGTGCATCTTCTGACCATGGGAGACGCCCCATACGCCCACAAAGAGCTGACCCAGTATTTCAAGGTCAACTCCTTCTTTATCTCTGACAACGTGCGCGACATCATCCAGGAGGGCTTGGGGGATTACACCCCCATTTTCATGTCCGACATCCCGCGACTTTTCGACTCGGGGCAGTTGCCCTTGGACGCCGCCTTGATCCAGGTCAGCCCGCCGGATGCCCGGGGCATGGTTTCTCTCGGCATCTCCGTGGACATCGTCAAAAGCGCTGCCGAGAACGCGGCCCTGGTCATCGCGCAAGTCAACCCCCGGATGCCTCGAACCCTGGGCGATAGTTTCTTGAGTGTACATGACCTGGATTATTTGGTGCCGGTGGATGTGCCTTTGCTGGAAACGATTGCGCCTGAACCGGACGAGGTTACCCACAAGATCGGTGAGTACGTGGCCGGCCTGGTGGAGGATGGTTCCACCCTGGAGTTGGGCATCGGTCGCATTCCCCACTCGGTGCTGGAGAACCTGAAAGACAAACGGGACCTGGGAATCCACACCGAGATGCTAAACGATCAGATCCTCGAACTTTTGGAATCGGGCGCCATCACGGGAGCCCAAAAGACCCTGGATCGGGGAAAGGTGGTGGCCAGTTTTTGCACGGGCACACGCAGGCTATACGACTTCATCGACGACAACCCTACCTTTTCTTTTCACCCCACCGAATACGTCAACGATCCCTATTTGATCGGGCAGCAACACCGCATGGTGGCCATCAACGTGGCCTTAGAGGTAGACCTGACCGGGCAGGTCTGCGCCGACAGCCTGGGCACCAACTTTTTCTCCGGCATCGGCGGGCAGGTGGACTTTAATCGAGGCGCTGCAAGGGCCGAGCACGGCAAAGCCATCATCGCCCTGCCCTCGACGGCCAAGGACGGTGACATTTCTCGCATCGTGCCCCAGCTGAGTCCGGGGGCGGGCGTGGTGACCACCCGAGGTGATGTGCATTACGTGGTGACCGAGTACGGGGTCGCCTACTTGCACGGCAAGAGCATACAGGAGCGGGCGCTTGCCCTCATCGGCATCGCCCATCCGGACTACCGGGAGAACCTGTTGCGCAAGGCCATCGAATACAAATACCTGCGCTCCGACCTGGCGGACGTCGAGGGAAAGCTGCGCATCGAGCCGCCGGACTCGCGCACTACGTATTTGCTCGACGACGGCACGCAAATTGTTTTCAGGCCCATGCTGCCCACCGACGAACCCCGATTTAAGGATCTCTTTTACGCCCTAAGCAAAGAGACTGTTTACTACCGCTTCATGTCCTACATGAAGCGCATTCCGGATCGACAGATTCGCAATTTTGTTTACGTCGATCATCGCAACGACGTGGCCATTTGCGGCACGGTGCCCGAGGCCCACGGAGAGGACATCGTGGCCATCGGTCGTTATTACCTGGACCCCAAGACCAACCGGGCTGAAGTCGCCTTCGTCGTCCGGGACGAATGGCAGGGCCGCGGCATCGGCAAGTTCCTCTTTCGCTACCTGGGCACCATCGCCCGCCGCAACGGCATCGCCGGCTTCACCGCCGAGACCCTCCGAGAAAACAGAGCCATGCAAGCCGTCTTCCAACGCTCCGGCTACAAAGTCGCAAGTCGCCTGAACGAAGACGTCTACTCCTTCACCATCGACTTTGTTTAGTTGTTTAGGGGACGTAGCTTGCGATTTTGCGATTCTCTCGTCTATTCTATTTCAAGGCTACCCATGCTCTGGAGAGAACCATGCGCGTCATGACGCTTCGTGTTTGCTTGTTTTCGCTTGCTCTGTCGCTCGCCGCTTGCGGCGGTGAGGGCGATCCCGATCCCATTTGCCAGGAGGGCCAGACCCGCTGCCAGGGAGACCTGTTGGAGCGATGTCAAAACAACGCCTGGCAAACCGACACCGACTGCGGCCAACTTGGGCAAAGCTGCGGCACGGATCCGACTTCCGGCGATCCGGCCTGTTTGGAAGACCCGCCCAACTGCACCGAAGACAGCCTGCGTTGCACGGGCGATTTGCTCGAACGCTGTGTCAATGACGCCTGGCAAAGCGACACGGACTGCGGGTCACTCGGGCAAAGCTGCGGTGCGGATCCGACTTCCGGCGATCCGGCCTGTCTTGCGGGCATACCCAACTGCACGGAAAACAGCCTGCGTTGCACGGGTGACTTGCTTGAACGCTGCGTCAATGACGCCTGGCAAACCGACACCGACTGCGGGTCACTTGGCGAGTTATGCCGGGTGGACGAAGCCTCCGGGCTCGCCGCTTGCGAGGCCTTGAGTTGGAACCGGATTCTCATCGAGATCGACGACCCCATCGTCAACGGCAGCTCTTTGATGATGCCCATCGATGGAATCAGCTATGGCCATGATCAAGCCAACGACTTATTCGCCACATCCTTCGGCAGCGCATGGGACGATCCCTCCATTCTCTTTCTCTGGCTTTTCGACGGAGCGACAGGGCGGCATTTTAAGCAGTTTCTAAGCGGCGATCCCATGGCAGCGAACGCGCCTTTTTGCGTGGGCGGTGAAGATTGGTGTCAGTACATCGGCTTCGACCCTGTGTCTTCCGAGTGGACTGGGCTGGGTCCCTCTTCGCCCACCATGATGCGGATCGACGAAAACGGCCTGGCCAGTCAGCAAGCCACCTCGGGCGACCGCCCACCCGACAGCTGGATCAATCGGACCTATCGCCACGACTGGATCGGCCGCAAGCTTTGGGAATACGGCGCGGTCGGCCCCAGCGGCTTCGGTCACACCCTGTACTCCTTCGACATGGACTCAGGCGTATGGAGCGAGGCCAAGACCGGCTTGCCCGAGGTGATGGACAATTGCCTCGTGGTCGATGCCGCGACGGACTTGCTCTACAGCTTCGGCGGCAAGACCACCGATGACGGCGGCAACAGCTCGACGACTCTGGACTCCTATACGATCATCGACCCCCCCAGCGGTACCTACGATGAGCAGCTCTTGCCGGTGGAGATGGGCCCTCGCCGCTCCATGAGCTGCGCACTCGATGCGAATCGCGGCCTCATTTTTCTTCTGGGCGGCTCGCTCGTCCGCGACAACTGGAACGAAATCGAAAACGACTACCACAACGATCTTTGGGCCTACCGTCTGTCCGACGGCGCCTTCTTCCAAATTCTCATCGACACCCCAGGCGGCATTTTCCTGGAGCCCGATTCCTACGGAGACCGCTCCTTCGAAGCCGATCCCGAAGGCCCCAACTTCGGCATGAACGTAGCCAAGATGACCTACGATCCAACAGCCGACCGCCTGCTGGTCATAGGCGCGGTGCCCATCTTCACACATGAACAGGTCTACTGGATGGAACTAGAAGGCATCGAGGCCCTGGTGGGCCAGTAGGGTTCTCAGGGCCGGTAGCGCAGGCCGGAGGCGGAGGTCATGGGGGCTTTGTCTTGCAGCTTGCCGGCGTCGATGATGAGGCCCACCATCAGTACGTGATCCCCGACTTCGTGTGCGGCGTGGACGTCGCAATCGAAGTAGGCCAAGGCTTCGCTTAATATGGGGACTTCGTTGCGGCCTGGTTGGGTGGGGAATTTGTCGATTTTGTCTTCGCCTACCATGGAGGCCTTGGCGAAGTGGGCGGCCACGTTTTTTTGATCTTCGGTGAGCAGGTTGACCACGAAATGAGGGTGATCCCTTAAGCGGTCCCGGCTGTAGTGGTCTTTGTGGATGGAGAAGGCGAGCATGGGCGGCTTGGCGGAGATCTGGCTGAGCCAGGAGATGGTGAGGCCGTTTTCCAGGCCGCCCGCGCCAAGCGTGACCACGCTGACGGCGTATGGAATTTGCTCAAGGACTTCGGAGAATTGATTTTCACTCATGGCGCCTCCGGGGGATTCACTTTTTCATCATTTCGTTGAGCTCGGCTGCTGAAAACAGACCTTTGTCCAGGAGCAGACGCGTGAGCTGCGTGATGATTTTGGTGGCCTTTTGTTGGTTTCCGCGAATGTGCTCAAAGGTCGCCATCAGGGCCGGGTCCACGATGTACTGGGGTGGTGGCGCCGGCGCGATGGGCGCGGGGGCTGCGACCGGGCCTGGAATTTCTTGACCGACCGATCCGGCGCTGACGTCGACTCGAACCCCGCCCACGTGTTTGACCAGGGTGTTGCCGCCCATGGCGCTGACGATTTTGAATTCTTCTTCTTCTTCCTCTTCGCTCAAGGACAGGTCGACTCCCCCGCCGCCAAAGGGATCGGCCTCCTGCATTTCCTGGACATCGTAGTGCTCGCGAACGTAGGCCAGGATCTCGCTGGGGCGTCCCACCAGGGGCCGGACCAGACTCATGCCCGAGAGCTGGCGGGCCTGTTTTCTGACCTCTCCGTCTGTCGGATCGCCCATGGCCAGCCACAGGGTTTGGCCCTTGTCGCGGACGGCGCAGGGAAAAACAACATTTTGAAGGCAAAACTCTCCGGGCAATTTGGCGACGGTGCGTGGATCGATCTGCATTTTG
>JAUVAM010000553.1 GCA_030591745.1 Deltaproteobacteria bacterium | reverse complement strand
GATCATGGTCAACCACTCCAAGCAGATTTATCTCGAGCGTGAAGGCAAGCTGGTCTTGTCCGACAAGACCTTCTCTTCGGATGCGGCCGTGCTGGGTGTGGTCGAACGAATTGTTGCACCCATCGGAAGACGCATTGATGAGAGTTCGCCAATGGTCGACGCACGGCTCAAGGACGGATCCCGTGTCAACGCCATCATTCCGCCATTGGCCCTCAAGGGGCCATGCATCACCATCCGGAAATTCAAGACCGACGCTTTGTCGATCAATCAGTTGATTAAGTATGGCACCATGTCCGTCGGTATGGCTGAATTCATGGAGATGTGCGTCAAGGCGCGGAAGAACATCATCGTTTCGGGCGGTACCGGATCCGGCAAGACGACGACTTTGAACTGCCTTTCTGCCTTCATCCCCGAGAGCGAGCGTATCGTGACCGTTGAAGATGCGGCCGAATTGCAGGTCAAGCAGGACCACTGGGTGCAACTCGAATCGCGACCAGCCAACATTGAAGGCAAGGGTGCGGTGACCATTCGCGATTTGGTGAAGAACTGCCTTCGCATGCGGCCCGATCGCATTGTGGTCGGCGAGTGTCGTGGTGGTGAGGCCTTGGATATGTTACAGGCCATGAACACGGGTCACGATGGATCCCTGACCACGGCCCACGCCAACACCCCCAGGGATTCCCTGGCCCGTCTGGAAACCATGGTCCTCATGGCGGGTATGGACCTGCCCGTTCGTGCCATTCGAGAACAGATCGCTTCCGCCGTGGATATCATCATCCAGCAGACCCGTTTTTCCGACGGCTCGCGCAGGGTTACCTACATTTCCGAGGTCACGGGCATGGAGGTGGACATCGTCACCTTGCAAGATATTTTCTATTTCAAGCAAGAGGGTTTCGACGACGACAACAAGGTGAAGGGCAAGTACGTGGCCAGCGGCTTCATCCCCAAGTTTTACGACGAGTTGCAGCGCTCCGGTATCCCGGTCAACATGGACATTTTTCGAGAGTAGCAGATCCATGAGCCCGGCCCGGGCGTCCAAATCAATCGAGGAGAATCCGAGCCCATCATGAAGCTGAGCATCGTTGATTCCAGTGGACGAGAGAAGGAAGTAGAAATAGGATCCGAGCCGAAACTCTTCGGTCGAGGGGAGGATAGCGATTTCGTTCTCGGCTCTCGTTCAGTTTCGCGACACCACATGAAGATCTGGGTGGAAGATGGTCGGGCGATGGTGGAGGACCTGACCGAGGGAGGTGGCGTCGAGATCGACGGCGAGGCCATGAGTGGGGTGTTCGAGCTTGAGCCGGGGGCGGAATTAGAAGCTGGTATTTTCGCGATTTCGATCTTTGGCTCCCTCTCCGACTCCCTTTCGGGGGAGTTTGGGGTGGAGGAAGAAGCTGCGGTCCCTTTGTTGGTGGGGCTGAAGGGACCGACTGCCGGCTTGGAAATCGAGTTGCGTGAGGGTGACAATGACGTGGGGCGGGATGCATCTCAGTACCTCGTCATCGATGATGCCTCCATCTCAAGGCAGCATGCCAGGCTGACGGTCGAGAATGACCAATTCATGCTTTTCGACATGCGCAGTTCCAATGGCACGTTTGTCAACCGTAAGCGTATCGACACCTCTGCGATAAAGAGCGGGGACATCCTTCGTTTTGGAAATTTGGTTTTTCGTTTTGAATACGGAGCGATTGACTCGGGCATCGCGACTGCAAAAAAGCGCAAGAAAATGATTCTGATGGGCGTCGTCGGTGTCGCCGGGCTGGCGATTCTCATCGGCGGGTTCAAGGCCTGCGGGGCAAAGCCCGTTGCGGGTCCGACAGGCCCAGCTATCGCAGGACCCGGGGGGAGCAACATCGCCGTGGATGTTCAGGTTGAGCAGTTCCTGAGTGTCGCACGGAGAAATATGGATCAATTTGAATGGAAAGCCGCTCGGGAATCAGTGGAAAGCGCAATCGATGTTTTTCCCATCTGTAAAGAGTGCAGAAAGTTGCGTAAGCAGATCGAAGAAGAAATTGCCGTCAAGAATCAATATCAAGATGCACTGGTGGAGTTTGATCTGGGCCACTGGACCGAGGCCAGAAAGATGTTTTTGGCCATTGCAAAGACCAGCGCATATCAGAAGATCGCTCGGCCCAAGATCGAGGAATGCACCACTGTTCTCATGACTTACCACATGCGCGAATTCAAGGGTTTCGCCAATGGTCGGCATTGGAAAAAGGCCCATAAGCATCTTTTGGCCTACATGAATTTGGATCCTTGTGATCAAAAAGTTTTTAATAGGTGGGTCAAGAAGGTCGAGAAGGCCATGCGATCGGGTCGTTTCCCGACCCGATTCAAGCCGATTCCTTACGAGTGCGATCGCGTGGTGGACATGGCGGTCGACCTGGATCCGGAAACCGAAATCAAGAAGCGATATCCTCGCGCCAAGATAAGTTCGGCGTTGATGAAGTATTTCGATGGCAAGATGGAAAGCGCCATTTATGATTTGCGGCGAATCAAGGCCTTGGGGCGCAACTCGGCCCTGGTGGAAGAAGCACGTGTGTTGGACAACATGTTGCGAGTCGTCAAGGGCAAGTACAACCAGGGCATTACCTATTTAAATCGAGGGCGATACAAGGAAGCGCGCAAGCAACTAGAGATTGCTTTGAATACCGACGCCAAGTTCATCCCGGATGGCCTGATCAGTTTCTATCGGGAAGACATCGGTAAGCAGTTGGCTGGGAATCTCAACCGTGAGGCGAAAGATTTGTTTGCCCGAAATAAATATTTCAGAGCGTTCAAGCAGTGGGCAGATTGCCTCAAATTCAGTCCAGATGATGGGGCCTGCGAAACCGGTATGATCAAGCTTGAGGAGGTGGCCCGCGGTGCCATCAAGGAGGCCCAACGGTTCATCGATCAGGGTCGAAAACGTAAGGCCGCGGCTGTGCTTGATGACGTCAAGCGTATCACAAGGCCAGAGAGTTTGCCCTACAAAGAGGCCATGCTGAAGAAGCAGAAGATGGATATGTAGCTAGTTGCGCACTTCTGCTAACTTCTTTTTCATGGTGGCGATCAGCGCGGCATAGGATTCTTTTTTGATTTTGCGGTTGAACTCACCTCGATAGTGCCTGACCAGGCTCACGTCACCGAATTCCACATCGTAGATCATCCACTTTCTGTTCTTTAGAAATAGATGGAAGGTCAGGTCCTCCGCCACTGTTTTTCCTTTGGCGTCTTTGCCGCTTGCCACGGCCATGATGGAGGCTTTGGCCTGCTCCTCATCGATTTCTTCGTCTTCGATTTTTAGCTCAAAGTCAGCGTTGGAGTGGATGGCACCTTCGTATGAGGATTCGATTAGATCGCGTAGCAATTGATAGAAGTCTTCCTGTTCTTCGGGGCTGCGATCTTTCCAGTGAGGCCCTAAGGCCCTTCGACCCAGTTCTTTGTAGTCCAAGAACCCTTCAACAGCGGTTCTGAGGTCAGTTTTTTGTAGCTCCCGGGCTTTGCTTCCCTTGGTCGTTTTTTTCTTCAGGACTTTTTTGATCCTGTC
>JAUVAM010000226.1 GCA_030591745.1 Deltaproteobacteria bacterium | reverse complement strand
ACCTATCCCTTCATGTTCACCACGGCTGGCTGAGGTCCGACAAGATGAAATCGCGATTCCTTCCCCTGGTTGGTTTGCTCTTGACCTGCTTCGCCACGGCCGCTTTTGCTCAAGGCGAAACGAGCAAGGAAGAAAAAAAGGAGGCACCGAAAGCTGAAGTAAAGCCTGAAGCAAAGGCTGAAGTGGAAGCCCCGGCTGCCGTGGACGTAAGCGAAGAGATCATCTTCGAACGCCTGACCGGTTTCTACTTTGAAGGCCGAGGTGGCGTGTTCTTGACCTTTGGAGGCAGCCGAGGATATTCGGATGGCCAGCCCTTCTTCGGCTTCGAATTCGGATACGATATCAACGAAGAGCTAAGCGTCCAGTTGGCCTACGCCTCGGGATACCAGGCGGCCAACCCCTTACAAGATCCTTATGACCATCCTGAGTATCATTACGATTTCGGCATGACTTTCATCAATCTGTCAGCCGACTACGATCTCTATGGGGCGGAACGCTGGGCCATTGAGGCCCGCCTGGGTGGCGGGGTGGTCATCATCAACCCCGAAGCCGATCCGGATCAGGGTGCGGTGGACGGCGATGTCTTCGCCGGCTTCCGATTCGAGTACTACACTCTTCTGAGACATTTCACGGTGGCCATAGAATCCAACTTCTACTACGTCATACCCACCATGATCCCCGCATTGAGTGCATCTGGCTCAATCATCTATAATTTTTAGAACACCCGGAACCTCTCCTGCCTGAGTCTGTCTCAAGGCCGTTCGCTATGAGAGGGGTCCGTCATGCAGGGAAAGCAGCTATCGATCAAGTTGTGCTGGGGGGCAGTCGCCCTGGATGCAAAAGTCTTTTCAGATGACAAGGATGTATTCATCGGCCACGGTCCAAGGGCCGACATTCAACTGGACGACGATCAGATTCCAAATCCCCTGCATCGATTGGCCACCGCAAATGGGCTTGGGGGCTACCTGATCCATCTCTGGCCCGACGCTGAATTTTCAATACATCGTGCAGAGCGAGATCGGGATTCAATTCAACTCTCGCCCAGCCACATCGCCATGCAGGAAGGCGACAAGGCCGATATCCGCTTGGGTCAACTCAGCCTCAGGGTACAAGTCGTCAAATCCCCTCGACCTGTCCTGGGTAGTCGCAGGGGCACCAGGAACCGATCCATGACTACCTGGTGGACCATGTTTTTCATCGTCGCACTGGGCCTTTGGGCCATGATCCAAACCACACCCTCAGCCGAGACCATGGCCTCCGACTACCTTAAAGATCCGGCCCGCTTTTCCCGAATGCTCATGCCACTGCCCACGGTTGATAAAAAGAGCTTCCAACCCGTCGAAGACACCAAGAAGCCTGAGAAAAAATACGAAGGGAAAAGAACCACCAACAAAAGCAGCATCTCGGGGAAGAGAACCATCCCCCGCGAGAAGCGACAAGCCCATGACCGAAAAGTGGCCACCAGTTCGGGCATCTTGGAGCTTCTGAAAAAACACGGCGGCGGGGCAGGGAAGCAAGGCGGCAGCGTATTCGGGGGTACTTCGGCGCCGGACCTGGATGCCCAACTCGAAGCCCTTTCGCGGACGGCCTCTGCTTCAGGAAACGGATTCGGCGGCATCGAAATGCGTGGCGGACCCATGGGCGGAGGCGCACCAGGAATCGGCATCGGGGGACGCGGCGGCCCTGGTGGCTGGAATTTGGATGCCGACAGCACAACCAGCCTGAACACAGCTCAGCGCGGCAAAGCCAATGTGACTTTTTCAAAAAAGCGCAGCCGCATCATCGGCGGTCTGAGCCAGAAGGTGGTGGGCACGGCAATCCATCGTTATTGGGCCCAGTTCAAATTCTGTTACGAGCGTGAGTTGGGAAGACGGCCGAACCTGTACGGCAAAGTCACCACCACCTTCGTCATCGACGGCAGCGGACGTGTTGATGACGCCCAGACCATGGCCAGCTCCATGGGCGACGCCAACGTAGAAGGCTGCCTACTCAGGGTCATCCGAAGAATCCGCTTCCCAAAACCCCGAGGCGGTGGCCAGGTCATCGTCACCTATCCCTTCCTCTTCACCACCGCGGGCCAATAGAGACCTTTTGCCATACCGATGCGTCTTGACCTAATATGCTTTCAAATAGAATCGCATTGGAGAGAACAATGAATCGATACATATTATCGGGATTGGTGATCTTGGGCCTGCTGTGGACCGGTCTTGCACAAGTTCGAGCCGGTCAGGCGAACATGCCTGGAGAGGCCATGGCCGTAGTGAAGGAATTCGATAGGGTGGAAAAAGCGGTCATGGCCAAAACCCGGATCAAGATTCGAGAGATTCAAGATCAGGCGGATCATGAGTTGGGTCCCGCCAGACAGAAAGCCTCGGTGAAGCTCCAGGCGCTGCAAGAAAAGTACACCAGACTCGGCAAGCTCGACGAGGCCGTGGCGCTCAGGGACACGATTCGACGGATCCTGGGCATCCACCCGGACCCGGGCGTCTTGCACCTGACTGAGAATCAGATGGACCAAATTTTGCTTTTTGAGGTCAAAGGCAGCACCACGGGTTCCATCTGGGGTGATGAGGTATACACCAGCGACTCTCATTTGGGCACAGCCGCTGTTCATAGTGGAGTGCTCAAACCGGGTCAAAAAGGGATTGTCAAGGTCAGGGTGATTCAAGGCCAAAGCAGTTATCGCTCAAGCACCCGATTCGGCATCACCAGCGCGGCTTACGGGGCCTGGGGGATTAGTTTCACGGTGGAATCGGTTCGGGCCGAGCGCTAAAAGTCCTAAAGGTCCCTTACGATCTTGCGGGCCGCTGTTTGGATGGCGGTACGAACGTTGCCAGTCTTGGCCATGGCGCGGATTTCGTTTTTGGGCAGCTTTTTCAGTAGAGCCAGGGCCTCTTTCATGGGCGTCTTGGGATTTCTCACCAAATTGCGCACAACCGTGGTCGAGCGGGTCCAGTCCCGGTTGCGGGCGATCAAGCGCAGCACATCCGGATTGACCCCCGGCATCTTTGCGATTTGCTCTATCTCATCCAGGGTGATGGACGGGTTTTTGAGGATGAAGGGATGGATCGTCTTGTTGCGATCACGGATGAGCAGGGTCCGCATGTCCTTCTTGCCTTGCATGGCTGCTCTTCGCTTTTCTGTAACGGTCATTTGGTCGATTTTTTGAACGGCGCTTTCGGGATCAGAGCTGTCGCCCACAAGCTGCACTTTTGGATCCTCGCCATCAATCGCGTCGTCGATGTCTACGGCAAGCCATGCTTCCAGCTCTTGTCTGAGCTCTGGACCTGTTTGCTCCAGCTGCAATGCCAGACCTTGACCTGGAATGTGCTGCAGCACCTGAGCTTTGAACTCCAACAATCGTCCATCCGGTGCGATGAGGCTCAATTCGACAGGCGTATAGAGTTCGGCTTGAAGCTCCGTGCGGAGCAGCAATCCCCACATGGACACTTGCTCTTCGATGTCCTTGCTCAGGGCAGCCCAGGACCGATACTTCACTTTGAATTGCAGGTTTTCCATCCCGGCTATGATGACCGAGCTTGACATCATCTGCAAGAGCTCATGTTGCCAAAATGACCGGTTGTGTTAGCATCGGCACGGGAGACATCCATGACGACACATAGCTATCGCATCTTGGCGGTGGATGATGAACAGGACGCTTTGAGCGTGATCGAGCGTGCCTTGGAAGATGATTATGAGATCTTGACCGCCGGCAGCGGAGCGGAGGCGCTGGAGATTTTACGAGTACAGCAGGTGGATCTGCTGCTGACCGACCAGCGCATGCCCGAGATGACCGGCATCGAACTCATTGAACATGCCCGCAAGATTCAACCCCAGATGATGCGTATCATTCTGACCGGATATACCGAGCCCAAAGATCTCATCGATGCCATCAACCGGGGCCAAGTCTATCGCTACATCACCAAACCCTGGGATCTAAACGATCTGCTCTTCACCATCCGCAATGGATTGGAGACCTATCAACTCCGCCGCGACAAAGAAAAACTGCTGAGCGACCTCGAGCTTCGACTCAATGCCATGACGGTGTTTTTGGACTTGAGCAAGGAAGCAGCCAAAGCCAATTCATACCCGGAAATCATCCGAGCGCTGCTTAAGTACTTGCCCTTCATGCTCGAATTCGATGCCTGTGCCGCATTGCTGGAACAAGGCGTCGGCACCAAAGCATTTTTATACATCCACCGCCGCAAGCCCATGGGGCAAGAACAGTTGTTCGAAATCAGAAAACAAACACTTGAGGCATATCGAGAACGTACCGGACGACTGATCTCGGAAGATGAACTGCTCTTGCAGGTAACAGGGCAGGAACCTGGTGAAGTCGAGCATGGCGAGTTTGTATCTCAGGTGGCCACCGTATTGCACAAGTCGGATGACAAACCGCTGGGCCTCATCATGTTGTTCGACAGTCGAAAAGACAGCCTGGGCGAGGATGCGGGGCAGATGCTCGACATCCTGGCCAACCAAACCGCCGAGATCGTCGATGGCCTGCGCAAGCAACTTTCGACTGAGCAAGAGCGCCTGCGCTTAATGGTTCAGAGCCTGCCCGATGGTGTCATCATGGTCGATGACCAGGACAGCGTCTTTGTTATCAACCCGGCGGCGCGGAAACTTTTGCATCTCTCGCCGGATGCAGAGGTGGATACGCGATTTTTGAAGGACACCCTGGGCTTTTATCCTTTTGATCTGGTGCGAGGCTGGGCCATTCGGGACAGGGAAGCACTGCGTGAAGAAATCCAGGTTTTTGATCGTGTTCTCCAGTCCATCGTATCGCCGGTGTCTCTGGACGACAAATTGCTGGGTGTGGCCGTCGTGCTCAGAGATATCACCGAGGACAAGCGCTTAGAGGAGCGCAAGGACGAGTTCGTCTCCATCGTCAGCCATGAACTCAGGACTCCATTGACCAGCATCGGCGGGGCCTTGGACCTGCTGATCCATCGTTACGCCGGAGAACTCAACGAGAAGCAGGACCGATATCTCGAGTTGGCGAGGGGCGGTTGCGACAAGCTCAACACCATCATCAGCGACCTGCTTGACCTGAATCGTTATGCCTCTGGAAAAATGGACATGCGCATGACGCGTTTGGATCTGAACGCACTGGCCAAAGAGGCAATCGACCAATATCAGGCTGCCGCCGAAGAACGCCAAGTACATCTGGAATTGCGTCGGCCGGAGGACATGGTGCATGTCTGGGGTGATCGGAATCGTTTGCACCAGGTCTTGAATAATCTTCTGTCCAACGCCCTGAAGTTCACACAGAAGGACGGCACAATCCGGCTCCAGGTCCTCTCAAGCCCATTGACCTCCGACTTGGTTGGATTGAGTGTGTATAACAACGGGGAGGAAATCGTCGAGCAAGACCATGCTCGGATCTTTGACAAATTCGAGCAGGCCAAACGAACCCGGTCTGGAGCGGTTTCCGGTTCGGGCCTGGGTCTGAGCATCTCGAAAAACATTGTGGATGCCCATGGTGGCAGCATCTGGGTCGAGAGCGGAAGAGGGCAGGGGACCGAGTTCATCATCACGCTGCCCGCTTACGATGGCCAAAAAGGAACCGAAGAGGCTCGGACCTTGCCCGGTCTGATGCCAAGCCTGCCCAAGTTCAAAACGGCACCGAGTTTGCTGGTGGTGGACGACGACATCAACACAACCTACGTCATCAAGGGACTGATGATGAGCCAAGGCTACCACGTCTGCGTTGCCCATTCGGGCAAGGAAGCCCTCGAATTGGCCCGAGAACGCCTGCCCTCCCTGATCCTGATGGATATTCGCATGCCCGATGTGGACGGCTTGCAGATTACGGATATTCTTCACCACGATCCCGAGACTCGCGAAATTCCTGTCCTGGTATTGAGCGTGGCCCAGGAAGAACAGGCGGCCTTCGAGGCGGGCGCTGCTGCATTTTTGTCCAAGCCGGTGGACGTACCGAATCTTCTCGAACAAGTTTTGGAGTTGCTCGAGAAACGACGTTTGGTCAAGAGAATGTTCAAGGTGCTTATCGTGGATGACGACCCGGCCATTCGCGAAGTCTCTCGTGGGGTACTGGAAGAGCAAGGTTACGCGGTCGTTGAGGCTGGAAGCGGAGAAGAAGCAATCAAGCGGCTTGAACGCGAACAAGTGGATGTGGTCCTGCTCGATGTCATGCTGCCGGACATGGACGGATTTCAAGTCACCGAACAAATTCGTTCCGACAGGAAGCTTAAGGACCTGCCCATCATTTTCATCTCGGCCAGGGGCCAGACCAAAGACAAGGTTAAGGCTCTGAAATTGGGCGGCGATGATTACATGGTCAAGCCTTTCGACACCCTGGAACTCGGCGCGCGTGTCGATGCGATCATCCAGCGGAAGGAGCGCGAGCTTGACTCGAGCCCGACCACCAAGCTGCCCGGCTCCTTGGCTCTCCAACGAGAAATCAATCGACGATTGCTCGATCTGCGAGGCTTTAGCCTTTGCTATCTTGTGTATGGGACTTTTTTGTGACCGAAGCCAACAGATCAACTGAAACAAACTCACTGCTCAACGTTGAAACCCCAGTATTATCGATTAAGATGTATCGTGATGATGAACATGAAACAAATAAAGAACATTTTACCGGCTTATCAATAACAAACTT
>JAUVAM010000243.1 GCA_030591745.1 Deltaproteobacteria bacterium | reverse complement strand
CCCGTGAGGTCTAGCCCTTGATTCTTTTACCCTTTTTCACTTTTCGTTTTTGACTTGGTTTGGCAGGCGATGTTAGAGGCCCTTTTTTTCTAGGGCCTCTTATGCAGCGCGGCCAAGGCGCGCTGTGTTGACTGCATGTTAGTGGCATTTACGAATCGTTTCTTGATTCGTTAGTGCCACGTTATGCTGCGGCGTATTGTGCAGTGATCGTTTCTGGTGGTGCCTGTCCGCGCGAGGCGAAGCCGCGCGGCAGGCGGGGCTTGTTACGATATGCCTGGAGGCAATTCGATATGAAGGTTCGGGTTTTTACCCTGGGCTGGGACGATGCTGCCGGGAAGTTCGATGATCGCGAGTTCAGAGCCTTTTTGGACGAGGAGCCCGGCAGGGACGTGCTGGAGGTCTCGGATCATTTTTTCGTCCATGACAAGCGGCCAGGCGCGAGGGTCTGCCGCCGTACCTGATTTGCAACAACCGCTCCTGGGCCTGCGGATTTTCCCCGCGATGCGCAGGTTGAGCGCTCGAAGGAGGAGGCGCCAACCGTGTGATACGCGGCGGTTCCTGGAACAACAACGCCAGGAACGCCCGGGCTCTTGCCTCCCGCCAGGATCTGCCGGCGAAAACCGTGGAGCATTTGCGAAGAGCCGGGCTTCTGAAGTGAAACCGGGTATGCGGCGCAGTGTTAATACCGGAAGGTGCTGCCGCCGATGAATTCGCGGAGGATGGAGTTTTGTGGGACTCGGTTGGGGAAAATGCCCACCAGGAGGCTTAAGAACTTCATCATGCGGTGTACTTCTGAGTAGTTCGGATCTTCCTGACTGACCTCCAGCAGGAAGCGCTCGGCGAAGATTTTCAGCACGGCCATCTCGTAGGGCAGGGCGGTGTTGAATATTTCGTCCGCCGATTCCTGGAAAGGAAAGATGTTGCGGCTTTCGCCCCGGCGCACCGAGGGCCAGCAGGCCAGGGTGCTGCTGGCCGCGTAACCTCGAAAGAGTTTGTCGCGAACCAATCGGCGCATGAGGCGCAGGTCGGTGGTGTGAATGCGGTTGGCATCGTCCAGGCACAATTGCGCCAGGGCGCTGACGTAGATCTTGAACTTACTCTCCGTCGGCACCTGGCTGGTGAGGCGATCGTTCAGTCCGTGGATGCCTTCGACGATGAGGACTTCACCCGGACCGAGTTGCATGCTGCGCCATTTGGATTCAGGCACGCGCTTGCCGGCTTCGAAGGAAAAGCGTGGCGTGGCCACCTCTTTGCCGTTCAGCAGTTGGACGAGCTGATCGTTAAACAGGGGCAGATCGATGGCCTCGATGGACTCGAAGTCGTACTTGCCTTCTTCGTCTAAAGGCGTGTCTTCCCGGTTGACGTAATAGTTGTCGATGGACAGACCCACCGGCCTGAGTCCGTGGACGCGGAGTTGCACGCTCAGGCGCTTGAGGAAGGTGGTCTTGCCGGAGGAGGAGGGGCCGGCGATCAGGGCAATCTTGACCCGGTCCCGATGGGTGACGATGCGATCGGCGATTTCCGTGATGCGCTTTTCGTGAAAGCCTTCGGCCACCCGCACCACTTCGTCGATTTTCCCCTCCAGCACCAGCCGGTTCAGGGTGCCTACGTTTTCGACACCGAGGGTGCGGTTCCAGGCCTTGGATTCGCGATGGGTGGTGAAGAGCTTGGTCGTGCCCCGGGGGGCCTCGTGGAGGTCGCGGTCGTCTTCGCTTGCCGGGAAGCGAAGCACCAGGCCCCGGATCAGGGCGCCATTTTGATTCATGGCCTCGACTTCTTCATCAGGCGGATACATGGCCAGGCCGAAATGGGGCATGTAGCCCGTCGAGGGCGGTACCGGGCCGTGATGGATGTCCATGGTTTCGCCCAGGCGAACCAGGCGAATGGTCTCGTGCCAGAAGGTGTTTAGAAGTTCCACCCGATCGAACATGAGTCGCGCCGTGAAGCGACGCAGCGCCTCTTGCACGCCGCAGCGTTCCAGTTCAAAGGTGATGTCCTCTTCGACCATCCGATCCATTTCCTGCTTGATGCGCTCTAAATGCCCCTCCTCGATGGCGGGCGCACCTTTCCAATCGAAGAAGTAGCCATTGGCCAGGCTCTGGCCCACCACCAGGTGCACCTCGGGGAAAAGACGACGGGTGGCCTCGATCAGCATCAAAATGCAACCGCGACGATAGATGCGCTGGCCCTGGGGGTGCAGGGCGTCGATGAGCTCTACGCTTGCCTGATCGTGCAGGCCGCTGGCCAAGGGGACCAATCGATTGTTGATCAAGGCACCGATGGGTCGCTTCAAACCCAAACCCGGGTCCGATTCGCCGACGATAAGGGCCAAAATGCTTGAAGAGCGGGGTACCTTGAGCTCTCGACCTTGTAAGTGGATTTGGATCATTTTCATAATCAGGCATGCTATCCAAGCGACCGGCGAGAAGCCAGGAAAAGGGCAATTCGCCTTCCATAGACCACACATAGAACCCAAGTAACTTCTCTGCTAGGCTGCTGACCATAAATGGCTCAAACCAAGATGTACCCAAAAGGAGTGGCGCCGATGAACCAGAAGAGATTTGGATTGTGCTTCCTTCTCAGCCTTGGATTGACGGGCTTGATTTTTAGTGGTTCCGCCCAGGGGGCCAGGAGCCTCGACGGCCGGAAGCCTGTTTTGCAAGAAAACAACAGGGACGCTGAAAGACTGCTGGCCGCCGAAGTAACCGCCGACTCTCCTCCGAAGAAGCGCTTGGGGAAAATCAATAGCCTATCCCAATGGGGAGCCCGGAAACTCCCCACAAGCTATCGCCGCAAATACGACAAGGCCTTCGAAAAATGGTCCAAAGCCAAAGAGGTCTACGAGCAAACCAAAGCGCTCATGGGACCGGATCTCAAGAGTCTGTCCAACTATGAGGGAACCGAAAAACGTTATCTCGAGTTTAAAAACGGAGTGGAACAAGGCGCCTTCCAGCTCGAATGCCTCAAGCATCATCAGATGGTGGAGCAAGCTCACAAGAACAAACGGGTCGCCAGGACTGAGTGGATGGAAGCCCTGGACAAGGCGGTTGCTGCCTTTGTTGGGCAAGGCGGTGACTTGGCGAAATATGAAAAGTCCTTCTGGAAAAAAGCCATTGAAGAAGCAAAAAAGGAAAATGAAAAGCTGCTCGCGGCCAATGCGCCAAAAGCAAAAATGTTCTTGTCGAAACAAGACCTGGAAGAGGCCCATGGGATCTTCAGCAAGCTGGTGAAGACCCGAGGGGACATGAAGAAATTGGCGAAGGCCAGCAAGGCCATTCCCCAGGAGATGTTTGACCGGTTCACCAAGGACATCAGCACCTTCCAGCAAAAATACAACGAAAACGCCCAGGCATACTGGGGAGGGCTCAAGACCGGCTATGAAATCTACAATGCGACCTTGGAGCTGGTCCAGAAGCCGGAAGGCGTGGCCAAGGCCCTTCAAGCTAAGATGATTTTTTCCGGCAAGACCAAAGGAAAAAAACTAAAGTTCGTGGTCAAAGCCAAGGCCAATTGGTGTTATGCCACCTTGGGGCGCTGGGAAAGCATCTCGGGCTCTGAAGACTCGGATTTGAAATGGAAGTACGGAAAATCCTACTCCAAGGTCCAAGAGTTTCGGGTGAGGAAAAAAGAGCAGGTCCCCTGGGGTACAGCCAGCGGCTTTTGCACGACCAAGGCGACAAAGGTCACCAGGAAGGGAACGCTCAAGTTCTCAGGCTCGACCAACAAATTGCACTATGTGGTGGTGGGCTGGCCCAGGGAAAAAGTCCCCATGTTCGTGGCGGCACACGCCAACGCCATCATGGTCGATCCTTGCGATCCCAAGGGCTGGTATACCCTCTGGACCCATCCGGTGCCCGGCACATTTGCCTATTCGGACAATGAGCCTGTCCTCTGGACCTTCCGGGATGACAACCACAAAGAAGCGTTTACCGCGGCCGGCATCAATGGACTGTCGGGATTGGCCCGCATGAAATCCAAGGCCCCGGAGAAACGCGCCTTCAAAAAAGCCGAGTGGGTCTTCAGGGGCTGCTACCCCAAGGGCGTGGGTTATGATTCCCAGGGAATCAAGTATGAGACCTGCATGCGGAAAATCACCAATCAGTTTATCCCCAAATTCAACGCGGCCAACAAGGCGCGCGACAAGGCGCGGACCCAACAAGCCCGCAAGCGGGCCGAGAAGAAGCTCACCAGCCTACGATTCGCCAAAAGCGCAAAAGAAAAGAAAAAGTGTGGCCCCACGCGCAACAAGATCACCAAACGCATGAACAAGGTCTATTCCAAGATCGTAGACTGGCATGCGAAAAATGAAATCAAGATCGACATCGACGTCATGCAGTACGTCCAGGCTCAAAAAGAAGGAAAAGGCAGACCCGAGTAAGCTCTAAGTGCCTGTCGGGCATATGCGATTTTGGTATCCGGTCGCGGGGAGGTTACTGCTCGTCTTTGGGCAGCATGCCGGGGAACGACAAGGTGAAGGTCGCAGAGGTCCCGGGCTCTGAATCGGCGCCCACCTGCCCATCGTGGAGCTCGAGGATCTGCTTCACCAGAAACAAGCCGAGGCCGCTGCCTTTCTTGCGCCTCGTGGCCTCGCCCCGCAGGCGAGCAAACTTGCCGAACAGTCGCTGGCCCTCTTCCTCGCCGAAGCCGTCTCCTTCGTTGAAGACGGACACCGTGATTTCCCGATCGGAGGCCGTGACCTGGAGCTTGGCCTGTCCTCCCGCGCGGCCGTACTTGCTGGCGTTGGTCAGGTAGTTGGATACGGCGATGCGCATCAGCTCCGGGTCGGCGATCACCTCGAGCGCTTCGGGACACTCGACCGTCAGGGTGACATCGTTGGACGAGAAGAGCTCGGCGGTCTGCTGCACGCAGGCGTCGACCACCTCGGTGCGAAAATCGAACGAAATCCTGGTGGCGCGCAGCTCGCCCCGCTCGTAGCGCGACAGATCGAGGTAGTTTTTCACCATGTCCTGGAGCTCTTCGCATCGGTGCTGGATGCGCGACAGGGGCTTTGCCATCGGCTCTGGGACCTCGCCCAGGTAACCTTCGACCAGGGTGTTGATGAGGGTCTGAATCGCCACCAAGGGAGATTTGAGCTCGTGGGTCACAAAGGCCAGCATCTCCAGGTAGCTGCGGTTGGCCTGTTGGACCTCCTCGTGACGCTCGGCGAGCTGCTGGTTGTGCTCCTTGAGGCGTTTGTCGCGCAGCCCAATGGCCTCCTGCATCTGTTGAAACATTTCGATCAGGTGGTTGAATTCGGTGTACGTGTGTCCCGCTGCGATAGCCTGATCGAATTGCCCATGGGACATGTGGACCGCGGCCGCGCTCAATTGTTTGATGGGCCTGACGGCCTTGTGGATCAGGACCACAGCGACGAGTAGGCCGATGAGCAGCATGAGCCCCAGTCCCAGGCCGAAGTTGAACACCAGCTCTCGTTTCAGCTCGTCATAGGGGGCCTCGAGCAGGCCGACGTAGAGCATGCCGACGATGCGCCCGGCGGGATCCCTCAGGGGCTCGTAGGCGCTGATGTACCAGGCGTCGACCACCTTGGCGCGATCGGTCCAGCGCCGGCCGCCTTCCAGGACCGTCTTGGCCACCGCCGGTGACACCCTGGTGCCGATAGCCCGCCGCCCATCGGCCGCGCGGACGTTGGTGGCGATCCGTATGTCGTCGCGGAACAGGGTGACCGTGCCCAGGGGTTTGCCCTGATACAGCACCGGGCCGAAGAGTTGATCCCGTAACTGATCGACCAGCGCCGCATCCTTGTCGAGGCTCCGCCCCCCGTAGACCAGGCCCACGACTTGCCCGCTCTTGTCGAACAGGGGCAAGGCGATCCACCACCACAGGCTGTCGGCTCGCTTGACCGTGCCGAAGGCGAGCGTGCCCCGCTTTGCGGCGCTAAGTACCGGGTCAAGGCCCAGGGCGACGGGCTGGGGCTCGTCTTCAAACGCGCCCGCCACCGGGGTGCCGCGGTCATCGACCAGGTTGAGCACATCCAGGCCGAGATCCTGTCGGATGCGGGCGAGGCGAGGACCGAGCTCAGGGTCCTCGAGCGCCAGGCAATTGCAGGCCTGCGCCGTGGTCTGGGCCAGTTCGTCGAGCTGCCGGGTGTAGAAATGGTGGCTGATGCGCAGGTCGTGGTTAACCCGCTCCTGGGCCTCCCGGATGACGCTGTTGCCGATGGTGCGATAGCCAACCGCGCCGATCAGCAAGGCGGACAGGCTTACCACACTGAGCAAGGACACCATCAAGGCCTTCTTGAACGTCATGATCACCAACCTTCAATTCGCAGAAACCTCAGGACCCCCTACAACGAGGGGTCTCTGTTGTTTGACATATCTGTTCTGAGATAACAAATTTCATCTCTACGCTTAAACAGCGCCACGAAGATGCCAGTGATGAGCCAAAGCTT
>JAUVAM010000447.1 GCA_030591745.1 Deltaproteobacteria bacterium | reverse complement strand
GAAATGACCGAGTTCACTCATCCCAGGGCGCATGTCTTCAGCAGCCTGCACGGCAGCAGCCGAAATGACGTCTGGGCCGTGGCCTCTACCTGGTGGAGTCAGTTCGATATTCGTCACTATGAGACAATGTCTCTCTATTTCAACGGGGTGGAGTGGGTTCGGACCGATCCACCCATCGCCAATATCCTCAACGATGTATGGACAGACGGCGGCGACGTCTGGCTCGTCGGTGCTCGTGGCACCATCGTCCGAGGGATTCGCTAGCGTATGAGAATTGCTTCTGGGGAATGGCGAATGTGTGATTTTTTTTGCTTTGTGTTAAGGTTCTGAAATGCATGTGGATTTACTGAGCAAGCCGGGGTTTGTGTTGATGCTGCTCATTGGGCTTGCTTGTTTTTCCTGTGCGAAATTTGGTTTTGAGGTCTGCGTACCCAACTGTACCGACAAGGAATGCGGCTCGGATGGATGCGGCGGGTTTTGTCTGCCTGGCTGTCCGGACAATGGGGCATGTGACGAGACGACCGGGCTTTGCGAGGCTTGCGTGCCGGATTGCGCGGGTCGCGAATGTGGTCCGGATGGCTGCGATGGGACCTGTGGGCCTGATTGCGGTGAGGGCGAGTATTGCAACGAGATGATCGGGCTTTGTGGGGTTGCTGTCATTGGGGAATTCGTGCCCATCAAGGCCGGCAGTTTTGAGATGGGCTCGCCGGAGGATAATTCTGGAAGGTATAGCAACGAGGTGTCGCATCCGGTCACTTTGACCCGAAGTTTCGCCATGATGTCCACCGAGGTAACCCAGGGGCAGTTTGAGTCCTTGATGGGCTACAACCCCACGGGCTTTCCGGCATGCGGAACGGACTGCCCCGTCGAAGTGGTGAACTGGCACGAAGCCGCGGCTTACTGCAACGCGCTTTCAGCCAACGAGGGGCTTGATGTCTGTTACAGCTGTACGGGCACGAGCGCTGACGTGATCTGCGAGCCCAGTCTGACCTACGCAACGGCATACCACTGTCCAGGATACAGGCTGCCGACCGATGCAGAGTGGGAGTACGCGGCTCGGGCCGGCACGGATACCGCGACCTACAATGGAGACTTACACTTTGATTATCTGCTTTGCGAGCAGCCCAACGACGTGGTGGATTCGATAGCCTGGTTTTGCGGCAACAGCGGCGACACAACTCATCCGGTGGGCACGCGGGTCCCAAACGCCTGGGGTCTCTACGACATGCTGGGCAACGTATTGGAGTGGTGCCACGACGGCTACGAGGCCTACTTAATCGATCCGGCGACAGATCCAAGCGGCATCGCCGAAGATGACTCCCGTGTATTCAGAGGCAGCAGTTGGTTCCACTGGGCCAGAATCGCCCGTGCCGCCTTTCGAGTCGGGGCCGATCCCAGCATCCGAGGCTTCGACCTCGGCTTCCGTCTCGTGAGGACTTTGCCCTAAAGGATAAGAGGCACTAGAAGTGCCTCTAACCCCAAAGGATAAGAGGCACTACCTCTTATTTTGATGCGCTTGGGTTAATAGGGTGAAAACTAGGATTTGATGGTCTTTTGCCATTCGGCTTTGCAGGCGCAATTCAGTTCGTCCAAAGATGTGGGGTTTTGGCTTAGGTTGAACTTGGCCAGGGCCGCGCGGACTTTGCCTGAGCAGAGGTCGCAGTTGTGGGCTTCCCGGGCCGGCTGGAGGTTTTCGTCGCTTAGGCCCACGTGCACGGGGCCTAAGGGGGCTGCATGCCGGGTTACTTCCAGCAGGGTCCAGAGCCAGGGTGGGCGGTAATTGCCTGCTTGGAAGATTTTGTCCAGCTCCGTGTCCGGGGCTACGAAGCAGGGCTCTAAGCCTACGCGGGTCGGGAGATTGAGCTCTTTGGCCAAGGCGAAGACTTTTTCGGTGGTGTCTTTGGCGTCGGCCATGGCCTCGGCCTCGGAGGTGTTCATGGGCTTGATCAGTACGTAGACGAAGAGTTGGGCCTTGGTGCCGGCGATGAGACGAGCGGATTGTTCGAATTGCCGCCAGGTGAAACCCTTGCGGATGCGCTTGTTGCGGATTTCGTTTGAGGCGGTCTCCAAGCCGATGGCGATTTCGAGGGGCACCTCAGCTGCCGCGACCAGGGCGCGGTTGAGGGCGTCGGCCGTTAAGTATTCAGGGCGAGTTTCGATGAGGATGCGGCGGATGCGGGGCAGTCTGGCCGTTCGCATGAGCAGGCGGCGCTGGGATTCCACGTCGACTTCCTCGGCGTTGAAGAAGGAACCCGAGACGAAGAGGTCGACGGCGATGGGCGCGTCCGAACCGGTGGAGGTGGGGATGTGGTCGAAGGCGTTTTCCAGTTGGGCGACAAATTCGTCGGCGCTGACCGGCTGACCCGTACCCATGCTTTGAGGGAAAGAGCAATTGGTGCAACCGCCGGAGGCTTCGTACCAAGCGCAACCCGGTGCCGCCAAGACGATCATCAGGCGAAAACCAGGCCGACCATCGACCAAGGCCGGGGTCCACTCCACCAAGCGGGGGGATTTGTGCATGGTGTCCCTCAGTCGGCTTTGGGGTGGGGTACCAAATAGGGGCCCAGGGCCAAGGCGTCCATGGAGGAGTTCAAGAAAGTGCGGATGGCCTCTTTGGGCGAAGTCACGATGGGCTCTCGGATATTAAAGGAGGTATTCAAGACGATGGGCAGGCCCGTCAGCTTGTCGAATTCATGGATCAGGGCTGCGTATTCCGGGCTGTGCTCTTCGTCCACCAGGTGAATGCGGCTGGTGGCAAGGCCGGTGGAGGCGTTTTCCTGCATGACCGCCGGGAGGACCTGCTTGAATAATTTTTCTTTCAAGGGCAGGGCAAAGAGCATGAAGCGGGCCGCCATCATGTCGGCAGGCCATTCGAAGAATCGGTCCACGGCGGCTTGCAGGCAGGACGGGGCGAAGGGGCGATAGCTCTCCCGGTATTTGACCCGCGTGTTCAAGCGGGTGCGGCTGTCGAAGCGGCTGGGATCGCAGACGATGGAGCGATGGCCCAGGGCTCTGGGGCCTACTTCTTGGCGCCCCTGGAACCAGGCCACGATTTGTCCCTGTTCGATGCGCCGAGCCACTTCGGCCGGCATGGAGTTTGGGCTCGAGTGAGTCAAACCTTCGGCTTCGATGGCGGCCAAGACTTGCTCGTTGCTGTATCCCGGACCCCAGTAGGCATGCTCCATCTTGGGACGCCCGTGGCCCCCCAGTTGCTGATCCACCAGGGCGGCCGCGCCCACGGCCGTGCCCGCGTCGTTCGCCGCAGGCTGCACCCAGATACGGCGGAACTTGCTTCGGGCCGCCACCTGGTAGTTGGCCACGCAGTTCAGGGCCACGCCGCCGGCCAGGCATAAATCTGTCACCGGCTGGTCGCGGTTTGAGTTGATGCGCTCGTAAAGCCGATCGCATAAATGCACCATGATATCATTGGTGACTTCTTGTAAGGCTGCCGCCACCGAGGCGTCTTCGTAGCGATCTACTGGATTCAGTCGCCTTGGACCGAAGTGTTTTTCCAGGCCTGAGAAATCTTGGGTTCGGAAGCGGAAGGCCTCGGCATCAACGAAGAAGGTGCCATCGGGTTCCGGTCGCAGAATCTGTCTCATGGCCGCCAAATGGTCTTTGCCTGTGAGTTCCCCTTCCGGATCGGTGATGGCTGCGTAGCCCATGACCTTGCCCGGGCCGCTGTAGGCGTCAAAGCCAAGAAATTGAGAGAAAAACTCCCAAACGAAACCCATGGAATGGGGAAAGTCCACGGTCTCCAACTCGGTCATCTTCTCGCCTTCGCCAAGGCCCAGCCAGGTGGAACCCACTTCTCCGATGCCGTCGATGACCAGCACGGCAGCTTGATCGAAAGGAGAGACCAGGTAGGCGCTGGCTGCATGGCTCAGGTGATGGCCGAGAAAGAAGAACTCCGCCTTGGGCATGCGTTCGAGCAGCTTGGCCTTGGCGGTCATGTTGTGGGCGTGGAAGTTCCGCTCGCCATCCTCGCTGCCCCAACCCTCGGCGGGTTTGTCGGGCATGTCGAGGTGCGCTTTGAGGCGGAGATCCGGATCGAAGGAGTAGCCGATGCCGTCGACGTCTGCGTAGTTCAAGCCGGCGTGTTGCAGACAGAAGTCGATGGAGGCCCAGGGCAGTTCGTCCGAGTTGTCGATGAAGGATCGCTTGCCGTGGCGAATGCGACTAAATCGTTCTTCTTCCACGAAGGCCACCATGGTTCCGTCGACCAGCAAACAGGCGGCGGATTCATGATAGACGCTGTTGACGCCTAAGATGACTCGGCTCATGTCAATCTCCCACTGATAGCTTG
>JAUVAM010000031.1 GCA_030591745.1 Deltaproteobacteria bacterium | reverse complement strand
GGCCTGCGAACCGGGGTGGATTTGCCAGGCGAGAGTCGCTGCATTTTGCGACCGTTTTCTCGCTGGTCCGATGTGGGCCTGGCCACGATTTCTTTCGGTCAGGGCATCAGCGTGACGCCTTTGCAGGTGACCACGGCGCTTTGTTCCGTGGCCAACGGTGGCACATGGCGGCGGCCTCGGATACTGAAGGCGCTGCTTTCCGAGCAGAGCCGTGAGCGAGAGCAATTTGAACCGGATGTCGGCCGGCGTGTGCTGGATGGCAAGTGGGCATCCTTGGTCCGCGACATGATGGTGGGCGTCACCGAGCCGGGCGGCACGGGGACCCGGGCCGCGGTGCCTGGATTTGCGGTGGCGGGAAAAACAGGCACGGCCCAGAAGGCGGATCTCATCGCCGGTGGCTACTCTAAGGACGCGCGGGTTGCCTCTTTCATGGGCTTCGTGCCTGCCGACGCTCCTCGCTTGGCCATCCTGGTGGTCGTTGATGAACCGACGACAAGTCCTTACGGTGGGACCGTGGCCGCGCCACCTTTCGCGCGCATCGCGGAGGCCGTCTTGGGTTACCTGGGCGTCTTCGCCACGCATACGCCAAAACCCGTGGCAGAGAAAATCATTCAGATAGACAAGGAGAAATCCGGGGCCATCCCGGTTTCGGTGCTGGAGGAGTGGTCGGGACCACCAGAGGAGCTGCCGGTGGTGACCGGCATCATCCGCATGCCGGATTTGCACGGCCTGTCGGTGCGTGAAGCCGTGAGCCAATTGAGCCCCAAAGGCCTCGAGGTGATCGTGTCCGGCAGCGGACGGGTCAAACGGCAACGACCCGCTGCTGGCAAGGTATTGGAGTTGGCCTCCAAGGTGACACTGGAACTGGAGATTCAAGACACCCTTGGTTCCGGAAGAGTTTCTACTGGATCGTGAGTTTTGGGTGTTTTGGTGTGGAACATTTTTTTGAGGATTTAGAAACGATGACACAAGGACAAGTCATAAGTCTGGAACGTTTGCTTGAAGGTGTGGATGTTTTGCACCTTGAGGGCGACGGTCAGGTCGGGGTGCGCGGGATCCGCCACGACTCTCGTCAGGTCCAGGCGGGTGACTTGTTTGTGGCCATGACCGGTGCCAAGGTGGACGGCCATCGCTACTTGGCCGAGGTGGCCAAGCAAAAGGCGGTCGCCGCCGTGGTGACCCGCCCGCCCGCCGGCTTGACTCTGCCGGCCTGGGTGCAAGTCGCGGACACCAGGCAGGCTTTGGCCAGGTTGTCGGCCAACTTCCATGGTCATCCCTCTCTGGATATGGCCCTGGTGGGCATTACGGGGACCAACGGCAAGACCACCCTGACTTACTTGATGGAGAGTGTTCTCAAGGCAGCCGGCGATTCGCCTGGCGTCATCGGCACCGTGGAGGTTCGGTACGCGGGGCGGCGGGAAGTCGCCGTACACACGACGCCCGAATCGGATGATCTGCAGGCGATATTGGCTCGTATGCGTGATGCCGGTTGCAGCCATGTCCTGTTGGAAACTTCCTCCCATGCCCTGGAGCTCCAGCGCAGCCTGAGTTGCCATTTCCAGGTGGGTGTTTTTACCAACCTGAGCCGGGATCATCTGGATTTTCATGGAGACCTGGAGCGCTACGCCCAGGCCAAGCGTTTGTTGTTTTCCCGAGAGCTCACGATGAGTCAGGCTCAGGGAAAGTGGGCGGTTTTCAACGCCGACGATTCGGCTTCTGAGCAGATGGTCGAGGGATGGCATGGCAATCGTTTGGGCTTCGGTCGATCTTCTCAGGCCGAGGTGAGGCCTTTGGGCCCGGTTTACATGGGCCTGGATGGTCTGCGGGCTGAGATTGCCTGTGGTGCGGAGCGCCTGCAGCTCGATTCGGCCCTCATCGGAAGCCATAACCTGGAGAATTTGTTGGCCGCCGTAGCCGTGGCTCATGCCCTTGGGGTGGAGCCTCGGCATATCGAGTCCGGCTTGCATGCATGCCGCAAGGTGCCGGGTCGCCTGGAGCGGGTCGTGTCTGATCCAGGGAAGGGTCCCGCGGTGTTTGTGGATTATGCCCATACGGACCAGGCCCTGGTGAACGTGGTTGGGGCACTCCGACCCCTGACCCCGGGACGCCTGATCGTGGTTTTTGGTTGTGGTGGCGACCGGGATCAAGGAAAGCGTCCCTTGATGGGTGGGGCGGTTGCGGCCAAGGCGGATTTGGTCCTGGTCACTTCAGATAATCCTCGCTCGGAGGACCCGGACGAAATCATCGCTCAGATTCTGCCTGGCCTCACATCGGTCGGATGGCATCAGAAAGACGCCGGGCTTTTGCTTGACGATTCTCACAAGGTTTTCATTGTGCAACCGGATCGGCGCTCGGCCATCCGGGAGGCGGTGGCCTTGGCCGGGGCAGGGGACGTTGTGCTCGTGGCCGGCAAAGGCCATGAAACCACGCAGACCATCGGAGAAGAAAAACACGAATTCGACGATCGGCTTGAAGCGGCCGCGGCGTTGCGGGAGGTGGCGAGATGAAAGACGGCTTGTGCACAATGAGCCAGCTTTGTGAAGCCACCGGAGGCCGACTCTTGCAGGGTGACGGTGAGCACTGGATCGACTCCGTATTCACGGATAGCCGTCAGGTTGATCCGCGCGGACTCTTTGTCGCGCTGCGTGGTGATCGTTTTGATGGGGCCGCTTTCTGCGCACAAGCCGTGTCGGACGGAGCTCGTGCGGTCATGGTCGAACAATCGTCTGTCGATGATGGCAAGCTTGGTGAGTTGCCCGCGAAGATTCCAGTGGCCCTGGTGCCGGATGCCGAAGCGGCCTTGGGCGACCTGGCGGCCTGGCATCGAGCGCGTTTTTCCGTGCGATTGGTGGGCATCACCGGCTCCAATGGCAAGACGACCACCAAGGAAATGACGGCCGCCGTTCTGGGGGGAGAGCCCGAGGTGTTGTTCAATCGAGGCAACTTCAACAACCTCATCGGCATGCCCAGGGGTTTGTTGCGATTGAGGGAAAGTCATCGTCATGCCGTAATGGAAATGGGCATGAATGCACCAGGCGAGATTGCCCGCCTGGCCCAGATTGCGGCACCCCAGGTGGGCCTGGTGACCAATGTGCATCCAGTGCACCTGCAGGGCCTGGGGGGTATCCAGGCCGTGGCCGACGCAAAAGGTGAACTCATCGAGGCCTTGCCCGGCTCCGGGGTGGCCGTGCTCAACGCGGATGATCCATACGCGCTCATGCTGGCAAGTCGAACCAGGGCTCGCAAGGTGACATTCGGCAACAATCCGGCGGCGGATGTGCGCGTGTCTGATTTGGCGCAGGCTGAGGACGGCTTGCGTTTCAGCCTGGAGATGGCCGGTCGGACTCAGGCCGTTCATTTGCCGCGGCTGGGGCTGCACAACGCGAGCAATGCGGCAGCGGCTGCTGCCGTGGGTCTGGTTGAAAATTTGGAACCGGAAGTCATCGCTCAGCGCTTGGCCGAGGCCCCGCAGCCGCCCATGCGCATGGAGGAGAGGCAAGTCGGGACCTGGCGCATCTTGGTGGATTGCTACAACGCCAATCCTCGCTCCGTGCAGGCGGCGCTCGTTACGCTCGGGCAGCTGCCTGGTCGAGGTCCCAAGCTGGCGGTGTTGGGTGACATGTTGGAGCTTGGAGATTCGGCAGAGGCTATGCACGAACAGACCGGCACCACGGTGGCCGGTTTGAAGCTGGATGGTCTGGTCGCTTTTGGCCCTCTGTCCCAATCGATGGCACGGGCTGCCCGCAACGATGGCTTGGAGCAGGTATTGGAAACCGAGGATGTGCAGGAAACCGTGGATTGGCTTCGTGCACGTCTGGATGACGATGCTTGGGTTTTGATCAAGGGGTCGCGTGGCATGCGCCTGGAGCGGGTGGTGGCTGCGCTAGAGGAAGGAAGCTAAGAAAATATGCTTTACTATTTGCTTTACCAGCACAGCCAATTGATCAACGTAGTTCGCTATCCTTCTTTCCGGGCGATCGCGGCTGGTGCCACCGCCATGATCTTGGGCTTGATGCTTTTCCCCCCATTTATTGCCTGGCTGAAAAAGGTTCAGGCTGGCTCATCCAATGTGCGTGAGGATACGCCGGAGACTCACCAGGTCAAGACCGGCACCCCCACCATGGGCGGGGCTCTTTTGTTGGTTGCACTTCTCGGCTCTAGCCTGCTTTGGGGGGATTTGACCGACCTGAAGCTGTGGGTCGTGATGGGGATGACCGCATGTTTTGGTCTTATCGGCTTTGCCGATGATTTTCGCAAGCTCAAGAATCGTAATTCCAAGGGCTTGTCCGGCAAGGTACGGCTTCTGGCTCAGTTCGGCATCACGACTTTCGTTATCGTCCTGCTTTTCATTCAGCCGGATTTCGACAGCCGTGTGTCTTTCCCGGTGATCAATTTTGAACGATTCAACCCGGACATCGGCTGGGCCTATATTCCTCTTGCGGTGATCGTCATCGTGGGCACGGCCAATGCGGTCAACCTGACCGACGGCTTGGACGGCTTGGCCATCGGACCGGTCATCACGTCCAGCTTCGTGTTTTTGGTGCTGGCCTACGCCGGTGGCGCCATTTTGTTCAAGACTTTTGTCTTGGCCGAATACCTGCGCATTCCGCATATCGATGGTGCCGAGGAATTGACCGTCTACTGTGCCGCCCTGATGGGCGCGGGTATTGCCTTTCTTTGGTTCAACACCTACCCGGCCTCAATTTTCATGGGGGATGTGGGTTCCCTGGCCCTGGGGGCCGGTCTGGGCACGATGGCCGTGTTGACCAAGAACGAAATCGTATCCGCCATCATTCATGGCGTGTTTTTGATGGAGGCTCTATCGGTCATCATCCAGGTCGCAAGCTTCAAGATGACCGGCAAACGGGTGTTTCTGATGGCGCCCATACATCACCACTATGAACTGAAAGGTTGGGCGGAGCCCAAGATCATTGTTCGCTTCTGGGTCATTTCCATCATGTTGGCCTTGGTGGGCTTGGCTACCCTGAAGCTGCGTTGAGGAAGAGCAAAGAGCGTATGAGCGAAGTCGTTAAAAATCCTGTGTCCTGGAACGGAAGCCGCGTGCTGGTGGTGGGCCTGGCCCGTTCTGGTCGAGCCGCTTGCCTCTGGCTGGCGAGCCAAGGGGCGAAGGTCTGGGGCACGGACAGGCAATCCGAAGTCGAGGGACAGGATTCACTGCAAGCGGTCGGCGTGCAATTGGCCCTTGGCTCTGACCGCTTGGCTTTGCTTGAGCAGGTCGATCATGTGGTTTTGAGCCCGGGTGTGCCCGAGACCAGCCCCATGGTGCGACGGGCCAGCGAACTGGGCCTGCCCATCATCGGTGAGTTGGCCATGGCCGCGGAGGCTTCGAAAAGCACGCCCATGATGGCGATCACCGGCACCAACGGCAAGTCGACCACAACCGCCCTCTGCGCACACCTTCTGCGGGTCGCGGGATTCCGGGTCTTTTTGGGCGGCAACATCGGCTTGCCTCTGACGGAGATGCTGCTGGACGGGGCCCCGGTGGACTGGGCCGTGGTCGAAGTCTCCAGCTTTCAGCTTGAGCATTTGGGCGAGACCAGGGGCTTGGCCCCTCGAGTGGGGGTCTGGTTGAATCTGACGCCCGATCACCTGGATCGACATGGCAGTATGGAAGTCTATGGGGACCTCAAGTTGCGTATGTTTGCGGGCCAAGGCCCGAAGGATGCGGCTGTCTGTTTTGTCGACGACGAGGCGGTGGCCAGCCGCATGCAGGGAGAGGGTTTGCAGAGTCGGCTTTTGCCTTTGTCTCGGCGCGAGGACAAGTTGAACGAAGTCGGCGTTTGGATTCATGGAAGACAAATCAAGCACCTGGAAAGCGGTCGGACCTTTGAGTTGCGGGCCGCCCGCCTGGCCGGGGAACACAACGCGGAAAATGCGGCGGCGGCAGTGGCCGCGGTTTTGGAAGCAGGCGCAGCGCCCGATGCCGTGCAGGCCGGTTTGGACAGCTTCGAGGGTTTGCCGCATCGACTGGAGCCGGTTCGGGAACTGGATGGTGTGCGCTACATCAACGATTCCAAGGGCACGAATCCGGAAGCCACGGCCAAGTCTTTGACCAGCTTCGATGTGCCGGTGGTCCTGATAGGGGGCGGTCAAGGGAAGGGCAGCGACTATCGTGGTTTGAGGCGGGTTGTACAGGAGCGGGTCGCCCATCTGCTTCTGCTGGGCGCCGACGCCGCGCGCATGGCCGCGGATCTGGAAGGCTGCGCCGAGATCCACCCTGTGACCGACATGGCGGAGGCCGTGTCGATGGGACGGCGTCTGGCTCAAGCAGGACAAGTTGTTCTCTTGAGCCCGGCCTGCGCCAGTTTTGACATGTTTGATGACTATGAGCACCGAGGGCGAGTCTTTGCCGACTTGGTGCGGGAGCTTGAGGCATAGATGGAGCAACAGCGCGCAAGCGTAGATCCCTGGCTGCTTTTTGCCGTTCTGAGCCTTCTTGGCTTCGGGGTGGTGATGGTTTATAGCGCCAGCGCGGTTTTCGCCGAAGCCCAAACGGGTGATGCGTTGTTCTATTTGAAGCGTCAGCTCATCAATTCGGTGCTGGGTGTTGTTGCCCTGGCGCTGGGCATGCGTATCGGCTTGCAGCGTTTGGTCAAGTTGGCATATCCCCTGTTGGGACTTACCTTCATTTTGTTGGTGCTGGTCCTTATTCCCGGCGTGGCCGTGAGGGCGGGGGGCTCGTCTCGCTGGTTGCCCTTGGGTTTGATGAACTTCCAGCCAGGCGAGTTGGCCAAGGTCGCTTTTGTCGTCTATCTGGCATTCTCTTTGACTCGCAAGAAAGATCGCATTCAGGTGTTCTCCGTGGGCTTTTTGCCCCACCTGATGGTTTCGGGCGTGCTGGTGCTCTTGCTGCTTGGCCAACCTGATTTCGGCACGGCCGTCACTTTGACCGTGATCATGTTTTTGATGCTTTTTGTCGCCGGAGCGCGAGTGGTTTACATTGCGGTGGCCGGTTTGGCTGCGCTGCCCATGGCCTACCTCCTGGTCGTGGGCAGTGAATATCGCATGCGCCGTTTGCTGGCGTTCATGGATCCTTGGGCCAATCGTTTCGACATCGGGTACCAGATTTCAGAGAGCTTGATGAGTTTTGGGTCCGGTGGAGTCTTCGGGGCGGGTTTGGGCGAGGGGAAACACAAGCTGTTCTTTTTGCCCGCTGCTCATACGGATTTCATATTTTCCCTGGTGGGCGAAGAGTTGGGCCTGATTGGAGCCGGGCTGGTGTTGTTGGTTTTCTCCGTCATCGTATGGCGGGGATTGCGGGCCGGGTTGCGCTCACCAAGTCTGTTCGGCACCTATCTGGCTTTTGGCCTGAGTGCGCTCATCGGGTTGCAGACCCTCACCAACATCGGCGTTGTTACGGGCGTGTTGCCCACCAAAGGCTTGACACTGCCCTTCATCAGTTATGGGGGCAGTTCGTTGATTTGCAGCATGTTGGCGGCAGGCATTCTCTTGGATATTTCGGCGTCGGGCAATCGGCCAGAGCCCACGCCGGATTCAAAACTTACTTGGCCCTGACTTAGAGGCGAACCAGATGCACCTATTGATTGCAGGCGGCGGAACAGGAGGTCACCTTTTCCCGGGCATCGCCCTGGCGGAGGATCTCATGTCTCGCAACCAGGATCATCGGGTGGTCTTTGTGGGCACCCGCCGGGGTATCGAATTCAAAGCGGTGCCACGCGCGGGCTTCACCTTGGACTGCATTCAGGTCGGTGGCCTTAAGGGCTCGGGCTTGATGGGTTGGCTGCGCGGTTTGTTCCGGGTGCCCAGGGCCATGTGGCAGTCCCGTCGCATCATCAGGCGCTTCCGTCCGGACGTGGTGGTGGGTGTAGGGGGTTACGCATCGGGGCCCGTGGTCTTGATGGCCTGGTTGATGCGCACCCCCACCATGATCATGGAACAGAATGCCCTGCCCGGGTTCACAAACAAAATTTTGGGCAAGGTCGTGCGTCGGGTGGTGGTGAGTTTTCCGGATGCTGCTTCATTCTTTCCCAAGCGCAAGGTGCGCGCGTTGGGTAACCCGGTACGCAAGGCGCTTGCTGAGAATTTCTTGCGCAGCAGCCAAGTCAAGTCCGGACAAGACATTTTGATTTTTGGTGGCTCGCAAGGGGCCCGCACCCTGAATCGGGTTGTGCCCGAGGCCGCCAAGCTGCTCAACGACAGGTGGCCAGGCCTGCGCTTCGTTCACCAGACCGGTGAAAAAGAAGTTGAGGGCGTGAGGGATCATTACCAACAGCTTGGCCTGGTCGAGGTTGCGGAAGTAACGCCCTTCATCCACGACATGGCGGCTGCTTATCGTCGGTCCGATTTGGTGATTTGCAGGGCCGGGGCCACCACCGTGTCCGAACTATCATTGTGTCGCAAGGCCGCGGTGCTCATCCCCTTTCCCCATGCGGCCGACAATCACCAGGAAGTAAACGCCAGGGCTTTGGTGGATGCGGGTGCCGCGTTGATGGTCCGGGAGGCTGACTTGAGCCCGGAGGGCTTGGCGAGTTTGGTCGGTGAGGTCCTGGCTGACGAGGACAGGCGCGCGGCCATGGAAGATGCGGCCGGGCGCGTCAGCAAACCCGAGTCGGCACGTGACATCTGTGAGCTTTGTCTTGAACTGGGTGCCCAGTCGCGCTGGCGGCGCCATGAGGAGGTGCTCTGATGCCTTTGCGGAGAACTTATCGCGTGCATTTTGTCGGTATCGGCGGCATCGGCATGAGCGGCATCGCAGAGGTGCTTTTGAACCTGGGGTATCAGGTGAGTGGTTCGGATTTGGCGGAAAGCGAAACGACTTTGCGTCTGGAGAACCTGGGCGGACGCATCGTCATTGGTCACAAGGCCGATAATCTTCACGATGCGGATGTGGTGGTCATCTCCAGCGCGGTGCGAGAGGACAATCCGGAAGTGCTGGCTGCCCGGCAGCAGGGTATCCCGGTCATTCCGAGGGCCGAAATGTTGGCCGAACTCATGCGCATGAAGCATGGCATCGCCGTGGCGGGTTCCCATGGCAAGACCACCACCACCTCCATCCTGGCCAGTGTGTTGGCCGAGGCAGGCCTGGACCCCACCATCGTCATCGGTGGCAGGCTGAACAGCTTGGGTTCAAACGCCAAACTGGGGCAGGGTGAGTTTCTTGTGGCCGAGGCGGATGAGAGCGATGGCTCTTTTCTGCGGCTGACACCCACTTACGCCGTGATCACGAACATCGATCCCGAGCATCTGGATTATTACGGATCCCTGGATGTAATCAAGGACGCCTTCGTCGAGTTCGCCAACAAGGTTCCCTTTTACGGGCAGGTCGTTTTGTGCCTGGACCATCCTCATGTGCAGGAAATTTTGCCCCGGATCGAGAAGCGGGTGGCGACTTATGGCATCTCCTCCCAGGCCGACTTCCGCGCCGAAAACCTGGTGTTTGGACAAGGCACGGTCTGCTTCGATGTCTTGCGACGGGGTGAAGAGCTTGGCCAAGTAAGTTTGAACATGATTGGGGAACACAACGTCCTCAACGCCCTGGCCTGCGTCGCCATCGCCGATGAGATGAAGGTTGCTTTTGAAGTGGTGCAAGAGGCCTTCGCTAAATTTGAAGGCATCCAGCGGCGGTTTTCTATTCGGGGAGAGGTCGGCGGCGTGACGGTGGTGGATGATTATGGACATCACCCCGCTGAAATTCGTACCACCTTGGCCGGTGCCCGCAAGGCATACAAGCGTCGCTTGGTCGTGGTCTTTCAGCCCCACCGTTACTCCCGAACCCGGGATCTGGAGATGGATTTCAATTCGGCGTTCAACCAGGCGGACGTGGTGGTCGTGATGGACATTTACGCGGCTGGTGAGCAACCCATCGAGGGCGTGAGCGCCAGAAATCTGTACGAAGGCATACGGCGTCACGGCCATCGGCAAGTTTACTATGTTTCGGATCGGGACCACACGGTGGATTGGCTGCTTGAGAACTGCGAGCAAGAAGATCTGCTTTTGACCATGGGCGCGGGCGATGTCTGGCGTGTGGGCGCCGACTTTCTTGAACGCAAGCGACGCAAGTTAAACGGTGGCGGCAGCCCTTCGGAGTCGTGATGAAGCAAGAAGAACTCAAATCGATGCGCATCGGCATGCTCATGGGCGGCCACAACGCCGAACATGAGGTTTCGTTGAAGACGGGCTCGGCTCTCTCTGCGGCCCTGCGCAATCGAGGATACGACGTGGTGGATGTGGTGGTTGACAAGAATTTACCTGCCGAACTCTTGAGAACGGGTGTACAGGTTGCCTTCGTGGCCCTGCACGGACGCTGGGGAGAGGATGGATGTGTACAGGGTCTCTTGGAGGCCATGCGGATTCCATACACGGGAAGCGGGGTTTTGGCTTCGGCCTTGTCCATGGACAAGGTGGTAGCCAAGGCCATGTTCCTCCAGCACCATCTTCCTCTGATTGAGGACAGGGTGGTCACGGGAGAGGAAGCCAAGGACATGGCGGCCGATGAACTCCCCTTTTCGCTGCCGGTGGTGGTCAAGCCATCAAGGGAGGGGTCAAGCGTCGGTACCCACATCGTGCAAAGCAGCGAAGCTTTCGGCGAAGCCATGAAAGATGCCGCTCAATTTGCAGGCGATGTGTTGGTGGAACGTTACGTGAAAGGGCGGGAAATCCAGGTCGCGATTTTGGATGACGAAGCCCTTGGGGCGATTGAGATCAAACCGTCTGAAGCTTTCTATAACTACAAGGCCAAGTATGGAGCCGGGGCCGGGACCCAGTATCTGTTTCCCGCGCCTCTTGATGAAGACCAAACCAAGCAGGTGCTGGAACTTTGCCTGGCGGCCCATCGGGCCTTGGGTTGTGCCGGGGTCAGTCGCGTCGACACCATCCTCAGTGATGCAGACAACAAGTACTACTTGCTGGAGGTCAACACCATCCCGGGCATGACCGAGGCCAGTTTGGTGCCCAAGATCGCCGCGGGTTTGGGTTTGTCGTTTGAGGATTTGGCTGAACGTATTTTGATGGGCGCAGCCTTGAGGGCTTGAGCCCAAGGAGATTCGGAACGAGCATGTCGCGAAGGAATCGAAAACGCAGGAATTCAGAGCAGATCCAGATGGATCGCAAGCGCTGGATCCAAAGTCTGGTCATCGCGCCCCTGCGTGTGCTGTTCCTGACCGCCCTCGGCCTGGGCCTGGGCATGGGCGCATACTGGCTGGCCGCGCACTTGCGGACATCGCCGGCCTTGGCGGTGCGACGCATTGAGGCGCAGGGTCTGCAACGTGCATCCTTGCGTGACCTGCTGCAATTGGCGGGTCTCCGTGAGGGAATGAACGTTTTTTCCATCGACGTGAATCGGGCCGGACGGCTCATGGAAGAGCATCCCTGGGTCTCACGAGCGCAGGTGCGACGTGTCGTGCCGGACCGAATCATGGTGGAGATCGAGGAGCACCAACCCGTGGCCATGTTGAGCCTCGGCGCTTTATACCTGGTGGATAAAGGCGGGCGCATCTTCAAGCGCTTGCAGCCAGGAGAAGATTTCGATTTGCCGGTGGTGACCGGCGTGGGCAGGGAAGCATACGGCGCGCAATTGGAGCGAGTGCATGGGCGGGTGCGTGAGGCTTTGTCGCTGGCCGCTCGGATTGAATCCGCTTCTTGCCTGGGGGGCCGTCGGGTATCCGAGGTGCATTTGGATGAATTGATGGGCCCAAGTTTGGTCTTGGACCCCGGGGCTGTGCGTGTGCGCATGGGCTCCAAGGACGCGTCCGCGCGTTTGCCCCTGTTGTGCAGGGTTTTTGATGAGATGAAACAGCGGAAGTTGGCCGTGCGGACAATTGTGTTGGATTTGGCGAGCAGGCCGACCTGGGCCACGGTGGTTCCGGAGGTCCGGGGTGTCGCTGATGACGTGGAACTATAAATTTTCAAATTGTTGGTTTTCTTTCGAGCGAGGTGATTCATGGCAAAGGGCAGCGAAATTGTAGTGGGCTTGGACATCGGCACGACTAAAATATGTGCCATTGTGGGCGAGATCCAACCCAACGGTGTGGACATCGTGGGTATTGGCACAAGCCCCTCACGAGGTCTGCGCAAGGGTGTGGTCATCAACATCGAGACCACGGTCAACTCCATCAAGAGCGCAATCGAAGAGGCGGAAATGATGGCCGGTTGTGAGATCAAGACGGTCTACGTCGGGATCGCGGGTGGCCACATCAAGGGTTTCAACTCCCGTGGCGTGGTCAAGGTCACCGAGAAGGAGATCCGCCCCAACGACATCCGTCGGGTCATCGACTCGGCCCGGGCCATGGTCATCCCAATGGACAGGGAAGTGATTCATATTCTTCCCCAGGAGTTCATTGTCGATAATCAGGACGGCATCAAGGAACCCCTGGGCATGAGTGGTGTGCGCCTGGAGGCCAACGTGCATTTGGTGACCGGTGCCTGCTCCTCCGCACAGAATCTGATCAAGTGCGCCAACAAGACAGGCCTGGATGTGGCCGACCTGGTCCTCCAGCCATTGGCTTCAGCCTTGGCGGTGTTGACCGAGGACGAAAAGGACTTGGGCGTGGCGCTTATCGACATCGGTGGCGGCACCACCGACATCGCCATTTTCTCCAATGGCTCCAT
>JAUVAM010000587.1 GCA_030591745.1 Deltaproteobacteria bacterium | reverse complement strand
AGCGAAACGATCTTGGGACTGAGCACCGTGCCCATCAAGTTCTACCTGCCGGATTTGATGGATTCGGCCGGGCGCGGACTGGTCACGGATCTCTTCAATAAGAAACTCAAAATCACAGGTCTGGCCTTTCACCCGGCAACCTTGTTGCTCCTGACCAATGTTATGTCGGTGGGTACAGGGGCTTAATCGTATTGCAATAAATCGGCCCGCTGCTCGGCAAAAACCGCGCAATCTTTCTTCCAGCCTGCCTCCAGATCCCGAACATCCTCGTCGGCTTCAATGCAACGCCTGAGATCCGGAGACCCGCTCAACATGTCGATGGCTGGAATATGGCTGACAAACTCATATGGCTCTTTGCGCCAGGCGAAACGATCTGGATTCTGCCGACGCATCGCTTGCAGGATCAAGGCGCCTGTCAAAAATGGCGCAAACCTCTCCCGGTCGGTTACGTGAATCTGCAGTCCATGACATAGCTGGCCCGCGTGTTTCTGGAAGGTGGGGGTGAAGGAACAGGGTCGGAAAACCACGCCCGCAAGCCGCAGGTCATTCAAGGAACTCGCCAAGGCCTGCCCGTCCAACCAAGGCGCCCCAAGCAATTCAAAGGGACGAGTCGTGCCGCGGCCCTCACTGAGGTTGGTGGCCTCCAGCAGGCAAGCCCCGGGATAGACCGTGGCCGTGGAAAGAGTAGGCATGTTGGGTGAAGGCATAACCCAGGGCAGCCCGCATTCATCGAACCACATGTTGCGTGACCAGCCCTGCATCCGAAGCAGGTCCAGTTCCACGTCCACGCCCTCGGCACGGGCCAAGAGGGCCAGTTCCCCCAGGCTCAAACCGTGACGCACCGGCATGCTGAAACCGCCCACGAAAGACCGGAAGTCGTTTTGTAGCGCAGGACCCTCCAGCAAATGCCCGCCGATCGGGTTGGGCCGGTCCAGCACGGTCACGGCCACCCCCGCTTCAGCACAGACCTCCATGCAATAGCGCATGGTCACGGCGTATGTGTAATACCGCGCGCCAACGTCCTGCAGGTCCACCACCAGACGATCGACCTGGGACAAGGCAGCAAGTGGAGGCCTCAAGCTATCCAAGCTGTCACCGTAAAGACCCAGCACATCAGGCCCCGAAGAAACCTCATTGTTCTCCTCTACGGTCTCCATATCCTGGGCATGGCCGGTCAGTCCGTGCTCCGGCCCCAACAACAGACGTAAATCGATTTGGGCAGCATCAAAACGCGTCAGCGCATGGACGCATTGAGCATCCACCGAAGCAGGATGAAACAAGAGCGCTAGTTTCTGACCGGCGAATCGAGAAAAATCTTCATCGCAAAGCAACTCGAGACCGCTTCGGGTCATGGGGGTCCTCTTGTAGGGCCGAATTACTTGGAGCCGGGCTTCAGGCCCAAGGCAAAGTCGTAGGTTGCGCCAAAACCAGCGGGGAACTTGGATCGCAAGAGATTCCACTCGGCACAAAGACTCAAACCTGAGTGGCCCACCGTGTCCTTGGCCACCACCACCCCTTGTACATCCCCCTCTTCGTCCACGGTCACCTTGAGCATCATTTCACCCTTCAACTTGGGGCTCTGCTTCAAGAGTTCTTTGTAGACCTTGGACAAATGGGATTGGTTCAAAGTAAAAACCTTGGCCGGACTCTTGCCCGTGATGGGCTCGGGTAAGACGTGAAAACGTACAAAGAGTCCGCGCAAGGCCTTGGACGCGCCCTCGTGATCGGGTTTCAGTTCCAAGACCCGACCGTAGGCCTCCATGGACTTGGTGAACTCTTCGCCCTTTTCGAAGAGCTGGCCCAGGCCGAAAGTTCCATCCAGATCATCCGGCTTTTCCCTGAGCACCAGGCGGAAGGAAGGCAAGGCACGCTCGATGGCACCTTGTTCCAGATACACTGGAGCCAGGAATGAATGGGCCTCTACGTCCTCGGGGATGATTTCCAAAAGCCGCTCGTAGGCTTGGACCTGCAGTGCCAAATCGCTCTTTGCCTTGCCCAGTGCCGCCAGCTCCCGCCAGCAGACATCGTCCTTCCCCACTCCACAGGCATCCTGATATGCCGCAACGGCCTCATCCTGCCTCTGAAGCTCAACCAGCAGCTTGGCCCGCTGCCGCCGCACGGGATAAGCCCCAGGGTCTATTTTAGCGGCGATTTCCAAGCTCTCGATCGCCTCCGCCTTTTTTCCTGCCTGGGACAACAAGGTGCCCCTCTCTGCCTGCACCACGAAATCCTCAGGCGCTTTTTCAGCCAGCATCGCGTAGCTGCTTAGGGCTTCCGTTTGCTTGCCTGCCGCCACCTGGGCACGAGCCAAATCGAGCCGGCAGGCCACCGATTCTGAAAGTCGCAAACCTGTTTCCAGGGCCGCCATGGCAGAGGCGGCGTCCCCCTTGTGCAATAGCATGCGTCCATAGCGCCCATGCACCAGGGCCACTTTCGAGCCCAATTTCAAGGCCAAGTCGAAGTTGGTCTGTGCCTGGTCGTAGACCTTCCACTCATCCAAGATGATGCCCATGCCAAGGTAAGCCCAGAGGAATCGGTCATTGAGCTTCGTCACCTTGGATAGTTCCTGCCAGGCTTGGTTGCGGTCATCCAGGCTGTATGCCCAGAGGAAACGCTTGAAGGGATGCTTGGGTGCAGCCCTGAAGTCCTTCTCATAGCGCTGCTGAAGAGCCTTCCGCGCCTCCCCTTTTGCCGTTTCAATCTCGATGATGGCCTGGGTCATGCCGGCCAGCGTGAACTGCCCCGCGGGCCTGACTGCTGCAGGGCGCACTTCCTCTCGCTGATTGGTGGTTTGACAAGCCACAAAGGCCAAAGCCATCGTCATCATTCCAGCCCTTGCGCATTTAACCTTCCAAGCCTTCTTGCCCATGCCTTTCACCTCAGTCTTGCATCTATTTGATGATTTTGGGTCGCAGGCTGACCTTGCCTTCCTTGGTCAACACCATGAACTGCACTTCCTTGGCCGCATGCTTCTCCTTCAAGGCCTCGGCCTGCTTTTCCAACTTGGCCTTGAAACGCTCGAAGCCAAGCTTGTTGATCTTGTCGCCTAGGTCCTCTTTGGCCTTACTGAATTCGTCAAATAAAGACAGATAAGGATCTTTTGCTTCTTCTTTCACTACTACTACTTCTTCTTTCACTACTTCTTCTTCTTTCGTTTCTTCTTCTTCTTTCACTACTTCTTCTTCTTTCGTTTCTTCTTCTTCTTTCACTACTTCTTCTT
>JAUVAM010000455.1 GCA_030591745.1 Deltaproteobacteria bacterium | reverse complement strand
GTTTTTTCGACCATGTAGAAAAGGCCTTACCCATGCTGGCCCAGCCTCAACACGCCAAACGGGCCCGCCACGGCTACTGCCGAGGCACCGAGCCTGTTGCCTATGTGCGCGCCATCCGGGAACGCTGGCGCGCCTATCGCAGGGCCTTGGACAAACCCTGATGCGCTTTTTCCCTGACACCCACGTTCCAAACTCAAATCAATTGCATTCGCAGCACGGCCAAGGCATGATCTGCAACCCAGGAGGAAACAACCATGAAAGAAAACGACCGTATTGACCAAATGCTGAAACAACATGAAGGGCTTCACCGCAACATCTCGCGATCAGAAATGATCCAAGCGGCCGTGGATAACAAAGAAGCAGTCGTGTCGGCCTGCGGGGCCTTGGTTACCTGGACCCCGACGGAGTCCACCGGCCGCAGCCCCAATGACACGGTCGCCGTGAGAAGACCGGAGTCCGAAGGCGAGATCGACTGGGATTCCCCCAACAACCTGCCCATCGAGGCCTCCACCTTCGACATGCTCTTCGAAGATGCCCTGGCCACTCTCGCAAAAAAAACCAAGCTCTACGCAACCGATCGCGTGGTGGGGGCAGACCCGCGCATGGCGTTGCCGGTCACCACGGTGGCGGACCAAGCACTGACCGCGCTCTTCACCGACAACATGTTCCGCCCCGTGCCGGAAGACATGTCCAAATCGGTCTTCACCGACAAGCCCTTCACCATTCTGGTTGCCCCCTACGACAAACTGGACCGGGCCCGTTACGAAGGCCGCCTGCGCAAACTGCCGGATGGGCAAACCAGCAACATGGCCGTGGCCGTGGATTTTGATCGACGATTGGGCGTGGTTTATGGCTCCGCATACGGCGGCTCCGTCAAGAAGCTTATCTTCACGGTCATCAACTACTACCTGCCCGCGGAAGGCTTCCTGACGCTGCATTGCTCGGCCAACGAAGGACCCAAGGGCGACACGGCGCTACTCTTGGGCCTGAGCGGCACAGGCAAAACCACCTTATCGGCCGACTCGCGGCGAGCCCTGTTAGGCGACGACGAGCACGGCTGGAGCGATGAAGGCATCGCCAACTTCGAAAACGGTTGCTACGCCAAGCTCATCGACCTGGATCCGGAAAAAGAACCGGAAATTCACAAAGCAATCTTCCACCAGGCCGATTTCTTGGAACACGGTGCCATCGTGGAAAACACCATGATGTACCCGACCGGGCATTTCGATCTCTACGACAGACGCTACACGCCCAACTCCAGAGGCTCTTATCCTTTGCGCTTCTTGGACAATGTCAAAGAGCCACCGGTCGGTGGACACCCCAAGACCATTCTCTTTTTGACCGCGGATGCCAACAGCGTCTTGCCCCCCATCTCCCGGCTCACCCATGAGCAAGCCATGCTCTGGTTTCTTATGGGATACACCAGCAAACTGGCCGGCACGGAAACTGGCATCCTGGAACCAAAGACTGTCTTTTCCCGATTTTTCGGCGAGCCTTTCATGCCGCGCAACCCGGATCTTTACGCCAGCATGCTGGGCAAGAAATTGGCCGAGCACGGCACCCATGTTTACCTCGTCAACACCGGCTGGAGCGGCGGACCTTACGGCGTAGGCAAACGGATGGACATCCGCCTCACGCGAGAGATGGTGCACGCCGCCCTGGAAGGCAAGCTGAGCGATGTTGAGACCGTAGAGGACAAGTACTTCCATCTCCAGGTGCCGGTGAGTTGCCCAGGGGTCGAAGACGCCAAGATCCTGCAACCACGAAACACCTGGAAAGACAAAGACGCCTATGATGCGCGGGCGAAGAAACTGGCCCAGGAGTTCTCCGACCACTTTGACAAGGCCTATGGCGATAAGGGCATCGACCCCGCCGTGCGCGCCCAGTGTCCCGGTAAGTAGTCCCCTGGGGGGTGGAGCCCAACGAATCCGTGGAACTGCTTCAATCTTTTGTTGAAAACGTCCTGACCCCCATCGCGGGCGACCCGCATCTGGGCCTGTTTCTCATGGTCCTCTTGACTGCGGTGATTCCGCTGGCCCCGCCCGAGGAAGCCTTCACCCTCTTCGGCGGAGCCTGTATCGCATGCGGCGTCCTGCATCCCTTTTGGGCGGGGCTTGCCATCCTCGGCGGCATCATCGCGGTCAATTCCATCCTTTACTGGATGGGACGAGGCGGGCTCAAGCTCTTGTCGGGCACCCGCTTGGGCAATCGCATCCTTAACTCTCACGGCTTCAAGCGAGCACGAAAAACCATGTACCGCAAAGGCATCTGGGCCATCGTGGGCTGTCGCTTCTTCTTCGGCACCCGCACGCCCACCTACCTGGCGGCAGGCTTCTTTCGCTATCGTTACACCAAGTTCCTGCTCATCGACGGCATCACCGTGCTTCTGCACGGCATCCCCTTCCTGATCATCGGCTACCTGTTTTCAAATCAAATCGAGGGCATTCTGCGCCTCATGGAGCGCCTTGGCATTTGGAGCGTGGTGCTGTTGTTGGGCATCATCGCCATCGTATTTTTCATCAAGCACAAGCTCAACCAGGATCGCGAGTCCGATTGATTGGACGTGACCTGAGGAGGCCGCCCGTGTCGACCACCCTGGAACGCATTGCCCTTTGGACCAGCCAGTTGAAATTTGAAGACATCCCTCCCCGCGTGCTGGACAAAGCCAAGCTGCAGATTCTCTCCATGGTGGCAGCCGTCTATTCAGGTTACCCCACTCGTGCGGCCCGAAGCATTCGGGAGGTCGTTTTATCCAGTCGGGCCCAGGGTCGAGCCCTGGTCTTGCCTGGGGGCGATCGCACGTCCCCAACCGTAGCCGCCATGGCCAACGCAGCGGCCTCCATGGCCTTAGAGTATGACGACTATCTCTTCATGGGACACACGGGCCATTCGGCTGTGCTGGCAAGTCTGGCTCTGGCTCAGGAGGAGGGACTGGGGGGGAAAGACTGGCTCAAAGCCCAGATCGTCGCCAACGAGGTAGGCGGTCGCTTGGGGGCCAGCGTGATGCTGGGTCCGCAAAGCGGCCAACTCTGGACCCACATCCATGCCCCGGCCGCGGCCTGTGCGGGAGCCGTCTTATTGGGTCTGGACGAACAGGCCACGGCCCATGCCATGGCGATGGCTCTGTACCAGCCTCCTTTGGCCATGTGGCCTGGATTCTTGGGCCCCGACTCCAAATTGATGTCGGCGGCCAACCCCACTCGAGATGGACTACAGGCTGCCCGCATGGCGGCATGGGGCTTGACCGGCCCCATCGATATCCTGGATGTCGAGCGAGGTTTCGGCGATCATTTCGCCTATCAATATCTTCCTCAAATGCTCAGCGGCTGGGGCCAATCTTGGGTCACCGACAGCCTCTGCTTCAAAATCCACCCAGGCTGTGCCCACATTGCCTCGGCCGTGGACGGGATATTGGAATTGGCCGGTCAATTCCAGGCCAAGCACGGACGCCAACTGGCCTTGGCCGACGTGCACGGCATTCAAGTGCAAACCACCTTGTTCGGCGCAGAGATGCACAAGCTCAGCCTCGCCTCCCGGCCGGAGCGACTGGCACCGGTGCACGTCAATTTTTCGATTCCGCTGAGCCTGGGTATCGCCATTCGCTCCGGTCGATTGAGCCCCACCGAACTGGAGGAAGGCCAACTGGAGGCAGGGGCCGAGGAAATCCTGGCCCTGGCTAACAAAGTAGAGGTAGGCCACGATTGGTCGCTGACCCTTGAGATGCTCGAGCAGATGAACCAGGCCCTGCCCCTGACCGACCTGCTGCGCGATCTGGACATCCGTCAGATGCTGGCCCAGCGCGGGGACTCAGGAAGACAACTCGGAGGCCTAACGGATCTCAAACCCCGGGATCTCTTGCGCGCGGCGGGCTTCTTGTTGAACAGGGCACCTCAGCTGATGCGCGAGGTAGGCCGGGCAGCCCGAAACGGCTTGGGTCGAATCGGCTCACAAGAAGAAGCCCCCTGCGATTTGGGCCATGCCCGATTTGACCAAGCCACCATGCCCTTCATCTGTGAAGTGAACCTCAAGACCCAGGACAAAGAAGAGCTGAAGACCAGAGTGGACATCCCCCTCGGCGCGGCGGGCCGGGACGCAGCCGAAACGCGTGGGCTTGTGCGAAAAAAATTCCGCGAGCAGGCCGGGAGATTGCTTGGCGAAATGCAGGTCGAACAGGCGCTGGAGCTGGTAGACAATCTGGAAGAGCAGCAGGACTTAGACGCCCTTGGCCAAGCCTTGACGCTATGATCCGTCTTTGC
>JAUVAM010000304.1 GCA_030591745.1 Deltaproteobacteria bacterium | reverse complement strand
GTCGGAAAATTGGCTCGACGCCATCTGCACAAAGGAATGTGCCGTCGACATCAACTGCGCGAACTGTGAATGGATTGGTGTACCAAATGCAAAAATTGGATGTGTCACCATCCCAGACGGCGAAAGGTATTGTCTGCCGATTTACCCAAATTACTGCGCCCACGATGCCGACTGCGGCGATGGAGAAAGCTGTGCTTATGGGGCCGCTGGCTGTTTTGGAACGCCGAGCATCTGTGGTGATTGGGGGATGTTGCCACCAGGTTCCGAATGCGACGAATGGGCCTCCCGGCCCGCCTACGAAGAACGCTGCTCAAGTCTGCAATGCTGGGACGGTGCATGCAGGGCCGTCTGCAATACAGACGAGCATTGCCCTGATGAAGAAATCTGCTCGCCCGTCGATTACAACGGAATTCTAGTCTGTCTGGATGTTCACCGCTGTGAGATCGATCAGGACTGCCCGGAGGGTATGATCTGTCTAAGCCTTCCTCAATTCGGGCCAATGGGTCCCCTGATCTGCGTGGACGATCCAAGATGCACCGGTCCTTCCGACTGCCCGGAAGGCGATAGCTGCTGGCCGACCTTAAGCGGGGACAGCCTGGAAGGCTGGTGCCGAGCCAACGACGGCACTTACCCTGTGGGCACGGAATGCACCGACGCCGACGACAGGTGTGAGGTTTTCTGCATGGAGCCTTTGTGCACGGAGTGGTGCACCATTGAAAGAGACTGCCCCAAAGGGATGACTTGCGAAATCATCCACTTCTGCATCGCCGAACCCTGCGACGATCCCGAAAACACGGCACCGGGCACGGTCTGCATGGGGGTGGAATGAAATGCGTTCTAAAGCCACCAGAACCCTCGGCTTGATGATGCTTTCCGCCTTTGGTTTGTTGACCGCCTGTTACAACGACTTCAGTTGTGGTTTCCCCGTCCTTCTATGTTACGAAAACGCCTGCAAGCCCTATGGAACCTGCGTCATGGAAGGAAACGGGGCCGTTTGCAAGTGTCATTCGGGCTATTACCAAGACGATCCGCGCATCCTGATCTGCAACAGACATGATGCCTTCGTCGGCGAGGCCTGCAAAGAAGACGAGGACTGCATCTCCGACCGTTGCCTGAGATCCACGGGCGATGCCGAGGGCTACTGCACCACCACCAACTGCCAGACCGACGACGAATGCATCAACCACGCAGACAACGAACACGCCGAGATGTGCTGTCTCCAAGTGGACGTGGGATTTTTCATCTGCCTGAAAATCGCAGAGGGTTATGAATGTGGCGACGGCACCGGCACCTGCGGCAGCGCCTGCACCGGCAACATGGACTCGGCCTGTGACATCGAGCATTTCTGTTTGCGCGCTTATGACACCGACCCCCATGCCATCTGCTCAGCCCCATGCGCCACCGACGCCGACTGCGTGGATTGTGAGTGGAGCGAGGATCCGGAGGCGCTCATTTCCTGCACGATCTACCCCAGTGGCAACAAATACTGCATGCTTGGAAACGGCGGGTACTGCGTCAACGATGCTGACTGCGCTGAGGGACAGACCTGTCAGCAATTCCCCAACTTGGCTGGAGATCCCTGGCTCTGCGTAGACAACAAGCGCTGTGCTGGCCCGGCAGACTGCCCGGAAGGAAAAAGTTGCCGGCCAACCTTGAACGTAGACGCAATCATTGGCTGGTGCCATGAAAATGAAGGCTCGGATCCAGTGGGCACCGCCTGTGACGAAGACAACGACAGCTGCGAAGTCTTTTGCATCGGCCATCTCTGCAGCGAGTGGTGCAGCTCAGACGAGGACTGCCCCGACGACATGCGCTGTGAGACCATCTATTTTTGCAATGGCATGCCCTGCCAGGATCCCAACGACGGTCGCCCAGGCACGGTTTGCCTGGGTCCATGAGGGTAGTCGTGATGAGTGGCAGATTGCTTGTTTTGCTCTTTTTGCTTTGCCTGTCCTGGGCCTGCCCTTTGCCTGGGCCGTATTGTCCTTATGGTGCCTGTGAGCCGCATGGTCATTGTGTGGCGGTTGAGGGTGAGGCGGTTTGTGAGTGCAGGGAGTGCTATGAACCCGGCCTCGATTTCACCTGTGAGCCCATCACGGGCTTGCAAACGGGAGAGCGCTGCTTTGTCAGCACGAACTGCTTGTCCGATTTCTGCAACAAGCCCGACCTCGACAGCTACGGATATTGCTCCATTCTCAATTGCGAAAGCCACGACGACTGCGTCAATCATGAGCCAGGGGACACCCGAGAAATGTGTTGCGCGGAAAAAGGCACGACCCCGACTCAAATCCTCTGCATCAAGATACCGCAAGGCCGTCGCTGCTATACGCCCGGCTCTTTATGCGGCCTCCCCTGCACAGACGATCCGGATCGCTGCAACGAGGCCTACCCTTGCATGAGTTCTCCGCCAGAGCATCCGAATGCCGTCTGCTCGCATGTCTGCTACAACGACGACAGTTGCGGGGACTGTCAGCCCCCCGAGGATCCCAGTCTGCGAATGCGTTGCGTTCTTCTTCCGGACGAAAGCCGCTACTGTCTTCCCGCGGAATGAATAACGCATGTCAGTCGACAAGGATGATTTTTTGTTCAGGTCAGGGCTGATTTCAGATCGGCGAAGTCCAGGGGCCCGGCTTTTGTTTGGGCCACGGCGGTGACCAGCCTGCGACCCAAATGCACACCCATGGTTTCCAAGAGCTTGCTGTCATCCAAATCCAGAAGCCGCTTCTGCGAAAACAAGGCCATCACGCAGACAATCCCCATGGGCTTTTTCCGCCCGTCCGGCCAAGGTATCGGTACCGCGGCCACGACGGTTTCCGTGCTTCCCTCCAGACAGCGAGGCGGCACGGGCACCTGTAGTTTGCCTGTATCGAGGACCGCGCGGACATCCCGCGCTTCGGTCAGGCGCACCACCGTACTGACGGGCAAACGATTGCCTCGCATGGGGGTGAGGTTGTCCTGGTCCGCGTCGTACATGAACAGACCAAAAACCTTGGCACCCACCAGGTTGGCCAAAATATCCCGGGCGGCGACCAACACAGTCTGAACATCCCCGGCCACGGACAGGCCCTCGTGCAAAGCCACCAAGGCGCTCAGGCGCAAGTGGTCTTTTTGCAGTTCTTCCAATCGTTGGCTCAGGTTGTCCTGCTCGTCTAAAAGAACCTGGTCGGTTTCGAGCGGCGGCTCGGAAACCGGCAGGGTATCTGTGGCGATGCCGCCTTCCAGCTGAAAGCTCAAACGCCCCACCATACCCTCGGTCAGGCCCTCGGCATCGCCCCCAGCCACCATGGCGTCAATGCTGCGCAGACTCTCGTCTTCCACGTGGATGAAAGAAACGCCGATGCCCCCGGGTCCTTCCTCGGTTTCTTCCAGGGATCGGACAACCCGCCCATAGGCCAAAACCGCTTGATTGAAAGGCGGCGGCAAAGAAAAATTAAGTCGCAGGCGAGTACCCACGGGCAAGGGGTTGAGCATCTCGACAAAGACCCCGGATCGACTCAGATCCCGAGCGTACTCAAAGAAAATACCGCGGAAGTCCTCGAAAGAAACCTGCATGGAAGCCGGTATCCGGGGAAAGCTGCGCTTGGATGTGCGGCCCAAGACCACCTCAACCTTGCGCACCAGAGCCGCTTCGTCGATGGGTTTGGTCAGGTAATCGTCGCAACCAGACTGCACGGCCTCTCGGATGTCTTCATCCCGACAGGAAGAGGTGACGATGATCACCGGCAGGCCGGCCAGGTTGGCATCGGCCTTGAGTTGCCGGCAGACCTCATGCCCGTTCATGCCGGGCATGTTCAGATCAAGCAAAACCAGATCCGGCGGGTTGGCCCTGATTTTTTCCAAGGCCTCTTCGCCGCTGACTGCTTCCTCAATTTGGTAGCCCCGCCAGCCCAGTACCGCGGCCTCCAGGTGCCTAAATAGTTTCACGTCGTCTACGACGAGAATACGCGCCATGAGGTGTTCTCCGTGGCACCAGCTTAGGCTTTGCTCTTTTCGAATGCAACCGTTTCCCATCCCCATACACGACACAGGCAACTTGACGACCGCCTCTGTCCGATGATACCTTTTGAACCAAGCGGTCAAATGCACCAATAAAAAAAGGGGGGTGCCATGAGAAACCGCGCTGTGGAGATCCTCGTTTTAGACGATGACTCCGATACCTTGGAAATCCTGTCCCACATGCTCTCTACGGAAGACAAACACGTAGAGACCACGACTTCTCCAGCCCAGGCCATGGACTTGCTCGCCCGCAAGGCATTCCATATCCTGCTCCTGGATTTGAAGATGCCCGATATGAACGGCATCGAGGTCCTGAAGCGGATCCGAGAAAAGGATCGGGATCTTGCCGTCATCATCTTGACTGCTTATCCCTCGGTGGAGACAGCCGTGGCCTCTTTGAAGGGCGGGGTTTCCGACTACGTGGAGAAGCCGATTGACAAGGACAAGCTTTTGGATGCCGTGCAAAGCGTTATCCGCAGCAAGGGCCTGCTTCGGGATCCGGAGGAAAGCCTCTTGGCCAGCGTCGGTGCCAAAGTTCGGGTCAAGCGCAAAAGCCAGGAACTCACCCTCAAGCAAGTGGCCCGCCGCACGGGTCTCTCGGTGAGCCTGCTGAGCCAAATCGAGCGCGCCGAATCAGCGGCCAGCGTATCCAGCCTCTACAAAATCGCTTCAGCTTTGGGGTCAAGTCTGGAAGAGCTCTTCGAGGGTTACTGAGAGGCCCCATAGTTCTTCAATATTTCACGCACGCCTGGGGCGTATTTACACTTGGGGCATCTATCCAAATACTGCTTGTAGAAGGAATAGGCCTTGGCTCCCTTGCCCTTCCTGGCATACGCCGTGCCCATCAGGCGGTATACCTCTGCATCCGAGCGGTTCAGCTTCAGGGCCTTGTCGTAATTCTTGATGGCCAATTCCATATTACCCTTTTTATAGGCATTGATGCCTTTCCCGCGCCATTCTAAGGCTCTTTCTTTCCGCGCGGCCTTCGATTCACGTGGCTTACGGGGTTTGGGTTTGGACTTGGTCCTGAGCTTTTTCTTGTATTGGTCCCTCTTATCCACGGCCATGAAGTTCTTTTCGTCAAACTTGAGAACCGCTTCCGTGTGGGTGATCGCATCTCTGAACTTGCCCTTGTCCGCCAACCTGTCAGCGCGGGTCAGATGGAAGGAATTGTAGTTTCTGGTCACCTCGGGCAAGAGGCGTTTATGTTCTTTGAGCTGAAGGGAGCCCTTGGGGATTTCGATTTCCTGCATCATCACCATGGCCTTATCCCACTTCTTCTCGCTGACGGCCTTCCGGATCTTGTCCATCGATTCCTGCATCTTCTTTTCTGATCGGGCTTTCTCTAGCTGACTCCGGGCACCCACGCTGTCCGGATTCATGGTCACCGCGGTGGAGAACTTATCGATTGCGTCGTCCCACTTCTGGGCGACCATGAAATTCATGCCCTCTTTGAAAAGGGCCTCGGCCTCCGAAACCTTGGCGCTGTCGTCGCCCAAACTGGGCAGACTGGCCACGTCACCGCCCGCCGGAACCGGCGCCACGACCACAGCGCCCTTGCCGTCGTCCTTGCCTGGCTCACCACCCTCGGGCACCGTTCCGCTGCCTTCACCCATGAAGTGCACGACCAGGAAGGCCGCCACCGC
>JAUVAM010000475.1 GCA_030591745.1 Deltaproteobacteria bacterium | reverse complement strand
GTCAAAATGGCTACGGCACTCAATCTCCGCCTGGATCTGGTACCCGGAGAAAAAGCCTAAAAAGCCACAGATCTGGGTCTCCGCTTCCGATACTCCTCGCCGAGCCAGGAAACCTCCTCGTAATCTGATTCTGACAACTTGCTGCGGAAAGCCTTATCCTTGCCAGCGATGAGAATGATGCCAGGACCTCCCAACCCAAGCTCTTGGCCTTTGCGCTCAAGAACACAGAACAACCGGTAGTGTCTACGATTCGGACCGTCTACACGCACCTCGTACATTCCCTTCATCTCGCCGTGCATTGCCTCCCACTTGCCTCCACCGCCAAAGCTTGGAGGTGGAGCCTCCGATACTGCCTTGACGACAGCCATCATGGTGGCAGCAACCTTCACCGGGCATGAATCAAGAAAATCCCTGGCTGGGACCGACTCGCTGGGATCATCTTCACGATGTCTCTGAAAAAAATGAATCAGCCAGGGACCAGTCCATCTATGTAACTTCTCTTCCTTCGATTTTCTTTTCGCGGTCACGAAGTAGATCCTGCACTACCTTGAGGACGGGTAACCTTTCAGGTGAACTACTGGTAGAGCAGGTAGTTCGTGGATTCGAACTGGCTGGGGAACATCTCCATCATGGCGTTGGAGCCTTCGAATAGCAGGAAGAGACGGTCGTCTGCCGCGTTGCCGTCGTCGTCCAACTCCTCGTCGATATCTATGGAGATCAACTCGCCGGCCACGCCGGCCCGGATGGAGGGATTGAAGCTGTAATTTTCAAACCCGCTGTCCGTGTTGAAGCCGAAGGCGGCGTTTCGGGGGATGGATTGAGCCTGACCTTCGGCGTCGGGCCCCGGGGCGAACAAAGTCAGAGCGATGTAACCGTTGTCATAGGCCGGGATTATCGGTTGTGCCGCGTCCCAGGGCAACATGGTCAAACGGCCTTGTAAGCCGGAGATTGTTCCCACCACGGTCCAGGTTCCGGAGGAACGAATTCTGTATCGCACAGGTCCCGTCCAGCAGGCGTTCAGCTCCATGCCGGCGGGAATCGCTAAAGCCAGGCTGTCCACGTCCACGCCGCTGATGGCAAATTCTCGCCGCAGGCTCTCGGCGCCGTCTGGTACGCAGGCGGCCAAGGGCTCACCTTGCCCGTCCAATGCCGTCTCGCTCAAAATCTCGATGTGGTCCCCTGTTTGAGCGCCCAGGGTCAAAAAGTTCAGACCCAAGCGTGTGTCTTCAAGGCCCGTCGTCGACAATTGTCCAGTCGAGGAGAGGTCGCTACCCGGCAAGACGCCTTCATAGGTCAGAACCCAGCCTTCGCTGACGGTCACCCCGGGGGTCAACCAAATGCCGAAATAAACAGGATCGAGCTCGGTTTCACCGTCGAAAAGTCGTTCCAATTCTCCGATCCGGGGAAAGCCGCAGCCTCCCAGATCAAAGCATTCCTGCATTTCTTCGGACCCGAAAACCTCGCTGTCCAGGACATAGGCCACCTCGGCCAGGCCCGGCCCCAAAAAGGGTGCCACATCCATGGAACGGTGGTTGATGCCGTCGAGGAGGTAGATGTTGCCGTTCAAATTGCTTACATAAGCGAAGGTCTTGACCACTTCCTGGGTCTCGTATCCCGGCTCTCCGGCCCCAAGCAATTCAGTGGTAAACTTTATGGTCACGCCATCTTCGTCCCGCACATCCACACTCAAGCCCTGCACAAAGGCAATGGAGCGAGGCACACCGGGTACCTCGATGGCCAAACCATCCTCGATGGGGTTTGAAGCCGAGGCCGGTGACATGCCGGGCAGCATGCGGGTCAGCGCCACCGCGTCCACGAGTGCAATCAAAGGCTTATCCAGACGCACGACATACAGGACCCGCTCATCAGGTGTCAGGGCCAAGCGCCTGCTCGGCCCTCCCACGTCGATGCGATGCACCTCACCACTTTCCGTATCGATGGCCGCAATGCTGTCAGCCATCTCATCGGCCACGAACAAAATGGATCCGTCATGGGTTACCGCCAAGCCGGAGGGTACGCCCCCAAGGTCCATCACCTGGACCAGATCGGCACGCTGTGGAAGCTCGCCCATGGTTTCAGGATAGGTGAAAGCCAATTCGGCCACCTGGCCGGTGCCGGACAGGCTTACCCAAACAGGCAGGGCCACGTTCCGATCCCAGGCATCCTGAGTCGGATCCGGATCGCCCGCGGGCACCACGATGTCTTCGGGCAACAAGGGGTTGACTGGATCGCCTGAAACCAGTGACACTCGGCTCACGCCGGCACGGCAGCGGTCCGACTTGGGGGGCAAGGAATCCGCACAGGTACTTGAGTCCCAATCCGTGTCCACTTCCACGCGGTGGACCAAATCCACCAGGCTCAGGTCGTCACTCAGGGCGTTGACCACAAACAGATACTCGCCGAAGGGATCCTTGCCGGCCGCCACAGGATGCTCCCCCACGGGGATGGTCAGGGGGAACAATGGATTGTAGGAAGAAAAGAAAGATCGATTGTCGGCATCGAAAATCCGAATGTCGTCGCTATCGGCGCAGACGATAGCGAGCAAATTCTTGTGATCGCCTGCCTCACAAACATCCACCCCTTGGCGGCAGCCCTGAAAGGCCACCAGATCGCTAGGCGCGTTCAGACGCCCCGTCATCGAGGGTTTGGGGTCTTCGCATGCAGGAAACAATCCACCAATCAAGACCAGGAGGGCCAGTGAAACTCCACATCGATTCATGCTTCTCGCTCCCATCAAATGCTCAATAGTCCCTGTCCATCGCCGGGCCCACTCGAACGACCACCTTCATGAAGTCGGGTGAATCTTTGTCCACATCCAGGATGCTTAGGGTGTTGTCTTCAAAACAAGCCACCAGGGCCCAGGTCACATCCCCGGGCTGCCAAAATGCCATATCGTATGGACCACGACAGATTTCTTCGCTGGCCGCCCTCAACCGCATGGTGCGTCCATCCACGGCGTAGATCGTATCGCCCTTGGCGTCCATCACGAAAAAGGTTCCATCAAAAAACCGCAATGTCGTTGGGTTGTCGCCCACCAGGACCTCGCCCACCACATTCAGGCTCGGGCTGCCATCGAGCAGAGGGGATGTGTCCAAAAAGACCAAAACATCCGGGTTGCGAATCAGCACGCCCAAGGTCAGGCCGTCCTCTGCAAACTCGACGCCCCGGGTTTCGCTGCCCAACATATCGTTGAAAAGATCTTCGGTCTTCAGAACGCTTGACGCCCCTTGTCCCCAGTCAAAGTAGTGAATGGGATTGGAGGAAAGCCCTGGATAACGGCTGCCGACGAAAACCCGATCCGAGACCGGTGAGTAAGCCAAGTCGCCGGCACCGACCACATCGTCTCCCAGCTCGAGTTCAAAGAGTTTCTCCGGCAAGTCGGCATCTCCCGCCAGGGGAAGCTGCCACACCGAGACGAACTCGGATCGCAGAAAGGAGACGATGGCCTTACGCGCCACCAGATTCCCGCCGCTCTTCACTTCGGACAAGAGGACATCATAGGGATCATCTTGAGCCAGCTTGAGCAGGTGCATGGCACCATCGCATTTCGGGAAGGCACCCTCCGGTCTTCTTCCGTCCGGCCAACAATCCAATCGGATGCCATCTTCGTCTTCATAGACGTCGATGAGGACCAGGCGATTGTTCGACCGATCCGCGACGACCACCAGCTTGCCATCCGCACTCAAGCGAATCGTGCCGGCGAAATCATCCAAGCCAATGGAGCGATCGTCCAGAACAAAACGCGACCAGGAGGGGTCCGCGGGATCCGGTGTGGCGAGATCACTCAAGCGCAAACCGTTCAAATCCACAATCCGCAGAGAACCCGACTCGAAGGCCAGATCGAAGTTGGATGAGGTGACCAAGGCATAACCCGCCGGGTGAACGGCCACCCCGGCGGGAAACTGAAATTCGCCTTCGGGCAAGGGTGAGCCGGCACGTTTTTCTTCACAGGCGGTCAGCGATGCAAGCAGCATCGCGACGCCAACAATAGGACCAATGAGTCGCATGAGACCTCTTATCTTCTTTTCTTAGCTACCTTCTTCGCCTTCTTGGTTAATTTGCGAGTCGTCGTCTTCGCTTTCTTCGTCCTTTTAGGAGACGGTTTTTTCTTAGCTACTTTTTTCTTAGCTACCTTCTTCTT
>JAUVAM010000347.1 GCA_030591745.1 Deltaproteobacteria bacterium | reverse complement strand
CCCAATGACGTGGTCTTGCGGGAGGCGGCCCTGGCCGCGCCGGATTTCGATCCCCGTCGAGAGGCCGTGGGCAAGTATTATCGTTACACCATTCACTCAGGTAAGGTGGCGCCTCTTTTTCACCGCCGTCTGCGATGGCACCTGCGCATGCCTCTTGATTTGGAGTTCATGGATTCAGAGGCTCCGGTGCTGGTGGGTGAACATGATTTCTCCGCTTTTCGCGGTGCCGACTGCGGTGCCAAGAGCCCCGTGCGACGCATTGATTATTTGAGTATTCAAGGACAGGGCACATGCATGCACGTCCATGTCCTGGGGCGGTCTTTTCTCAAGCACATGGTGCGCAATATTGTGGGCAGTCTGGTGGAATTGGGCAGGGGATTTCGGCAACCGGGCTGGCTGGCCGAGGTATTGGCGAGCCGGGATCGGAATCAGGCCGGGGCCACCTCGCCGGCCAAAGGGCTGTGCCTGATGCGGGTTTTTTATGATGACGCAGCCTATGGCCTGGCCTGTGCTGGGCCGGAGCAGGCTGGTGAAGATGGTTTTATTGCAATTTAGTTGTTATTTATCAGTGGATTGGTCCATTTCTGGGCGAGGTTAGGATTTTGGGGCCTTTTTCCGGCCCTATGTGGTGGGATAATGCTTGACAATGTGATCGAATTTGCATAAAAATCGCGCTCCCGGCTCCGGTGAGATCTGTGTTCGCTGGATCGGTTATCAGGAAGGAATTGGGATCATGAAGAAGACGACGATTCATACGAAGAAACAGGACGTGGAACGACTCTGGCATCTGGTGGATGCCGATGATGTCGTTCTTGGACGTATGGCCACTCGCGTGGCCTCCATCCTCCGCGGCAAACACACGCCGGCCTTTACCCCGCATGTGGACACTGGGGATTTCGTGGTGGTGGTCAACGCTGAGAAGGTCAAGCTGACCGGCAAAAAAGAAACCGACAAAATGTACTACAACTACTCGGGCTACCCGGGTGGTTTGCGTGCCCGCAGCGCTGCTACCGTGCGCGAGCGGAAGCCGACCGAGCTCGTTCGCAGAGCCGTGCGCGGTATGTTGCCCAAGGGTCCCTTGGGCAATACCATGCTTACCAAGCTGAAAATTTACGCTGGCTCAGAGCATCCGCATGCTGCTCAGAAGCCGGAACTTCTCGAGATTTAGGGGCATCGTCATGGAAGAGATACAAAAATTTTATGGGACTGGTCGAAGGAAGTCAGCTGTTGCCCGTGTGTATCTGCGCCCTGGCGAAGGCAAGTGGACCATCAACAAGCGCGATGGCGATGAGTACTTCAGTCGCCCCGTGTTGATGATGATCATGCGCGAGCCCTTCGATCTCACCGAGACCGTGGGCCGTTACGACGTGATGGTCAACGTAAAAGGCGGCGGCAAGGCCGGACAGGCCGAAGCCGTGCGGCATGGCATTTCTCGCGCTTTGTTGAAGATCTCCGAGGAAATGCGGCCTGTCTTGAAGAAGGCCGGCATGTTGACCCGCGACTCCCGCGTCGTTGAGCGTAAGAAATACGGTCAGCCCGGCGCTCGCAAGCGTTACCAGTACTCCAAGCGCTAGAATTTTTTCAGGTCCGCTTGGACCGAAAACTTGTTTTTCTACGCCGTCTCAGCATGTGTTGAGACGGCGTTTTTATACCCAGAAATTACCAACCCCTTGACAATGTCGACTCGTTGATTGGATGATGTCTTGAACCGAGACAGGCGGGGGCCATGTCCATTGAGTACGTTATTATTCCGGAGCACCGTTTGGTGCATGTCCGCATCCTGGGGCATGTGAAGCTGGTGGATCATGTTGAGCACTTTCGAAAGCTCAGCCTTGATCCGGGTTATGCTCGGCCCATGCGCAAGTTGACGGATTATCGTGGCTGCACCCATTACGAGATCAATGCTCAGGGTGAGCGGGGCATCGCCCGAGAGAGGGTGCGTTACGCTGATGTCTTCGCCGGTGAGCAATGTGCCATCTTTGCACCCGAGCCGCATATCTATGGCATGAAGCGCATCTATCAAGCGGTCAGCGAGCAATCCGGGATGGAGACCGCGGTCTTTGCCGAGCTGAAGGATGCTTTGGAATGGTTGGGGTTGGGGTCTATTCGTTTATAGTACCGCGCCGCTGGCGGCGCGGCATAAAGGGCCTTACTGGGGTGGTTGGTGTTTTTTATTGAAGGCCCCTAATACGAAGCGGGATCCGCAAAGCCGGTTTTTACTTGTTCGGGGTGCATCTCGCCGGAATCGATGGCGGACTGGACTTGTTTGATCAGGGCATCGCAGACTGCTGGGTCCAGCTGTCGCCCCCTTAGCTTGTTTAAAATCTCGATGGCTTTCTTGTTATCCACCGGCGCTTGATAGGGACGCACGGAGGTCACCGCGTCGTAGGTGTCGGCTGCAGCCAAAATGCGGGCACCCAGAGGGATGTCTTCGCCGGCCAGGCCGTCGGGGTAGCCCTCGCCGTTGAACCACTCGTGGTGATGTCTGACCAAAGGTCGGGCCGGCTGCAAGAAATCGATGGGCTCGATAATTTTTTCGCCCAAAACAGGATGTTGCTGGATGATGTCTCGTTCCTGATCGTTCAAGCGGCCCTTCTTGCCCAGGATTTCTTCGGCGATGCCGATTTTGCCGATGTCGTGGAGGATGCCACCATAGCGCAGGTATTTCAGTTGCTCTTCGTCTAAGCCCATGGCTTGCCCCACCGCCAACGCCACCTTGGTCACTCGACCCGAATGACCGCGCGTGTATTGATCCTTGGCGTCGATGGAGTTGGCCAGGGCTCGAATGGTCTCCAGATAGCCTCGCTGCAAGGAATCGACAAGCTCCTTGTTTTGTCCGTCGTAGTACAGGAGTTGCCGGGACATGTAGTTGAAGGTATGTGCCAGTTCGCCGATTTCGTTACGGGCCTGGATGTCCAATTCGGTGCCAAACTTGCCTCTGGCGATATCCAAAGAGCCGCGCACCAACTTGCCGATGGGCCGGGTCAGGCCAAAGGCGAAAAGCATACCCAGGCTCACGGCCAAGGCCAAGCTGGCCAATACCATCCAGACCACCCGCCAGACCATGCGATGGGTCACCCTGTAGGCGTCGTCTAAGGGCTCCAGGGAGACAATGCGCCAATTGGGGTTGGGCAGGGTGGAGTAAGCAGCCAAGACGGCTTGTTTTTTGCTGAGTTGCAGGGGGCGGGCTCCCGAGAATTGGGAGGCCACTCCATCGGCGCCGGTCAAGGAGCCCAGGAGCTGGGGCAGCCTTTCGTCGACCAGTTGGGCGTCGGCTCTGCTTACACCCGAGCCCGCGGTGCGCAGAATCGTGCGGTTTTGTGAATCGAGTAATAGAATTTGTCCACGCAGGCCGGTGCGTATGTGCTTGAGAAGTCTCTCTACGGAGGCCAAAGAAATCTCCATGCCCATGGCCCCCGCATCGCCGGAGGAGAGCTTGAGCATCATGGCCACCACGCGCTCCCGGCGGGCTTCGATGCCCAGTTCACTGCGGGGTGCCCGATCGATGAGGTAGGGCTGCGAGAAGGCCAGACCAAATCGCGAAAGGGCTTCTTCGGGGATGCGATCCATATGCTGCTGATGGCGAGCCAACTCGCTGGGCAGGATGCTGTTGGAGTCGAAGGCCAGTTGGTTTGGAAGACTCTGACCTTGGCTGTCGTACAGTCCGATGATGTTGATCTCGGGTCGTTTCTGCAGGATGGAGGCCAGCAATTCCTGTCGTTGGAGGACGTTTATGCTGCCCACGTTCAAGTTGGAGAGCAGCAGATCCAGATCGGCGGCCGTGCTGACGAGGGCGGTCGCCATCTGCCGGCTGGCGTGATCTGCTCGCTCCTGCTGCAGTTCCCAGGTTAAGGTTTTGGTGATGTCCACCGTGGAGTCGATGAGGATGAAGCCGACGGCGGTGATGGGGCCGGCCGTCAAAACGAGCAGCATCAAGGTGATGACCCGGAAGAGTTTCATGATGTCTGAGTTAGCCCTTTTAGAATTTTGTCCAGCAACTTGGCCATTTTTTTGTCTTTGAATGGCTTGTTGATGTAGTGGTCCGGGCCCAGGTCCTTATTGGTCCCCTGGAACACGTGCCCCTTGGAAATGGCCGACATGAGCACCACCGGAATTTTGCCCCTGGGGCCTGTCAGCCGGATGTCGCGTACGAGTTGTATGCCGTCTACGCGAGGCATGAGGAAGTCGGTCACCATAAAATCTACTTCCTCTTTCATGAACAAGGCGAAGGCCTCGTGACCATCTTTGGCCTCTAATACTTCGATCCCCCGCTCTTCGAGCAGGGTGCGAACTTGATTACGGAAGATGGACTCGTCGTCGGCCACCAGGGCGCGCAGTGTCATGCGGTCAGGGTCCTTTCTGCTTTTTATCTTGCTCGATGGTCACGCCGGTGGCCTGTGTTTTGAGCTGGAAGCGGCGTGAGTCCGAAGCATGTCCCACCGCGCCTTGGGCATCCACCGCCCGCAACTGCCAGTGGTATTCCCCTTTGGTGAGCGTTGAGCGAAAGAGGTAGCTGGTTTTGTCCGTGGTGAGTTGACGCACCGGGTGGAAGCCCCTGGCGTCGCGACTGATGAGCAACACATAGCGCGTGGCCCCCCGCACCGGTTTCCAATGAAAATGGATCGCGTGGGTTAGCAAGACCGACTCAGGGAAGGGAAGTACGGCTTCCGGCGCGGCCAGGAGCGGCTTGGGTTCCTCTGGCGCTTTGCCTGGTTCAACCCTGATGCCGTGACCGCGCTTGACCGTTGTGCTGCGTTTCTGGGCTGTGACCTTGACGCCGTCACCTTCAGCGACTTCGACACGAGTCACGCCCTGGTCATCGAGGGCCACGGTGAATCGGTTTTTTCGACTGCGTTGGGTCTTGGCCTCCTGGCGGGCTTTGCGTGCTCGGGCCCATGTCTCATCGGCCAATTCTTGACAGGCTTGGTAGCTGGCCCGGCGACAGGCGCGTTGGGCTCGCTCCAGGGCCTGGTCGGCGGCCAACATGAGTTCGGAGGCAAACTCGGCGGCCTGGTCGCCGCGGGCCTTGGACACGGCCTGGCGCGCTACCTTCAAGGCGGCGAAGGCGTTTTTGCGTTCAGGCCCCGGCAGGCGGAGGGTGGTGCCTGCCTTGGCTTGGGCCCCTGGCGCCAGGCTGTTGATGGCTCTGATTTCCTCGGCCGCGTCCCGGTCGTCGTAAATGGACTGGGCCAGATCTT
>JAUVAM010000163.1 GCA_030591745.1 Deltaproteobacteria bacterium | reverse complement strand
CAGGAACCAACGGGCGAACTCAATGGAATGACAACCCATGTCCATCAGGATGCCGCCGCCAGCCTCTGCGGGTTTCCAAAACCAGGGCGAATAGGGTCCAGCGTGTTTCTCCACTTGATTGACCCGATAGACCCGACCGATGGCACCCTCGTCGGTCAGTTCCTTGCTTTGCACGTACTTGGGACAAAAACAAAGTTCCTCGGCGTAGCAAAGCAATACGCCCGCCTTTTGGCAGGCGGCCAACATGGCGTCGGCCTCGGTCAAACTCAAACAAAGCGGCTTTTCGACGATCAGGTGTTTGCCGGCCTCGGCCGCCTGAATGGCCATCTCGGCATGCAAAAAGTTGGGCACGGCCAAAAGGACCGCGTCCATTTCCGCCTCTTTCAGCATGCGCCCATAATCCGTGAATCCGTCGGCAATCTGGTTCTTCTCGCAAAAGGCCCGAGCCCGCTCGACATCCTGGCCACAGTGGGCCGACACCCGCGCCCCGGGCACCTGGGCAAAGGCATCACAATGCACCTGGGCGATAAAACCCGAACCCACCACGGCCACACGAATTTCTTTCATCGACGCCTCCGCTTATCCAAGTTCATCGGCGTGCTTTTGAATCTTGGCGATGGCCTCGGCGATGCGATCCATTTGTTCATGGCCGGCCATGAACAAGGGATGATGCAACCACACGGCTTCTTTGTAAGCCGCCTTTTCCGCCACCGGACAGTGGATGCTCTCGGGATCAATTCGCTCGCCGTATCGTTCCTTCAGTGCGGGAAACTGTGCCGCCGTCACGGGAAAAAGAGAACTACGATAAACAGGCTCGTAGAAATCCCCTTCGGCGGGTATGCCCTCCGCCGTCAAGGCCTCAACGAAGCGATCCCGACTCACGCCACCAAAGGCCTTCGGGTCATAGCGAAAGACGTATTGATAGCAGGCCATGTGCGTTACCTGCGCCAGGCGCTTCAAGGGCTGCACGCCCTCAATACGCTCCAACAGGCCACTCAAATACATGGCGTTGTCTTCTCTGACTTTGCGCTCCGGCTCCATGGCACCCAGGCGAACTTGCAAAAGCGCCGCCTGGAATTCGCTGATGCGATAATTGCCGGAAAAAACCAAACCCTCAAAATCGTCGTAGCCCGGCTCCTTGCGGCCGCAGTTGACATGGCTGTGCAATCGCTGGGCCAATTCGTCGTCGCTGGTCAAAATCATGCCGCCCTCGCCGGCGGTCATCAGCTTGGAGGACTGAAACGAAAAAGACCCAAAATGCCCATGGGAACCCACGCCCTTGTCGCGCCATTTTCCGCCATGCATATGCGCGCAGTCTTCGATGAGCACGAGGTCATGTTTTTTTGCCAGGGCAGTAAAAGCGTCCAAATCGACCATGGCGCAGCCCAAATGCACCGGGATGATGGCGCGGGTGCGAGGCGTGATGGCCGCCTCCACCGCGGCGGCGTCCAAACAATAAGTCTCGGGGTCCACGTCGGCGAAGACCGGCACGGCGTTGACCGCAACCGGGGCACCCGCTGTGGCTATCCAGGTATAAGGCGTGACGATGACCTCATCGCCTGCCTTGATGCCCGCCGCCCGCAAGGCCACTTCAAGGGTCACCGTGCCGTTGGAAGCACAAATGCCGTACTTGGCTTCATGCGCCGCGGCAAAGGCCTCGGCAAAGGCCCGAGCTCGCTGATTGGGCTCGGGAAAGCCTCCCCAGTTGCGCGATTACAAGACCTCGATGAGCGCCTGTTTATCCTCGTCGGTGTAAACAGGCCAGGCAGGCCAGAAATCGTCAAAAGTTTTGGAACCACCCTTGATGGCAAGCTGGGCCATGAGCTTCCTCCTCGTTGTGGGCTTCGCCACAGGCATATCCGGCTGGATGGTTTGCGTCAAGCTGGAGGAATGGCTACTCGTCCATGGAATACGCTTCATCCTTGCTCAAGGACAAGCGTTCAATTCGGGTCTTGATGCTGCCGCCGCAGTTGGGACAGGAGGAAAGTTCCTCGTCTAAGGGCAGTTCGGCATCGCAAAATTCGCATTTTCGGATGGTCAGGCGGGGCTGCATGTCGGGGAAAACATAGAAGGTTTTGCCCTCACGCTCAGCCTGACGACAGAGGCCGGCTTGCTGTAGTTGGGCCAAGACGGGCACGCCGTCCGAGAAGCGCTCGCCCAACTGGGCTTGCAGATCGGCCTGGCTCAGTTCGCCGTTGTGGCGAGAGGCCAAGGCCAAAACTTCGGCCCGGATGTAGGCCGCCGAGCGCATTTGGAGTTTGCGGGCCAAACGAGCGCCAAAGCCGAGACAAAGCGCGCCCAAGCCCAGGCCCAATCCGGCAATCACGTATCTGGACAGTCGCCCGCCCGCGCCCACGAGAAACAAAATCCCAAAAGCCAGAGCCGCAAGCCCCAAAAGAATCAAAAATATCGATAGCGTTCGTTTCATTTTACTTCCACGCGATTACTTCCATTGGGCTTCGGCCTTGGTGTTGAGTTCTGCGCCCAGGGCCTCGAAATAGACCTTCACCGTCTCTTCGGTAAAAAACTCATCCATGAAGGGCTTGATGCGGCCAGAATACTCCACTGGATGCACATGCGGCTCGCCCTCTTCCCCCGCCAATTCCTTGACCTTGACGAAATGGTCGTCGAAGGTCTTGCAGGACTCGGGCACGTCTACTTCCAGCTTGCCCAGGCTGTATTTTTGTTGGCTGTGTATCATGTCGTTGACGCTGGCCAAAAAGGCCTCAAACCCGGACTTCACGCCACGGATGAGCCCGATGACCTCCTGGCAGGCCCTCATGCCTTCATCAAAGCGATCATGATGATGGTTCAGTTCGGCCATCTCCAAAAGAGAACCCTCGAAATCCGGCCGGTCTTTTCTTAGTCGCGAGGCACAAATATGGCAAAAATGCCTGTCGGCCGGATTCGGCTGCGAGCAGCGGGCGCATTTGGGATCGTCTTTGCCTGCTTCGCTCAACTTGGGCTTGCGTTCAAATAACAGCTTCTCCAGGGCCCCCCGCTGGATGATGCGGCTCTGCACCGACTTGAGATACTCTATCTTGGTCTGCACGGTGGCCGCTTCGGCCACCTTCTCATGCCAATGGTGCTTGCGAACCTTCTCCTTGCCGGCAAAGGTCTCATCTTCTTCGATCCAGATCTGGCGCAACTTTTCGATCGTGGCCGCGACTTCGCGCTGCTCTTGCTTGAGCTGCTTGTTCTCCTTGTGCAGCTTGCGCATCTTGAAGTAGTTGGCCCAAAAACCAAAGCCCGAGCCCAACTCGCGAATGCGGGCATTGTGGACTTCCACTCTCTTGAGCAAATCCACGGAACGGGCCTTGAGCTCCTCTTCATCATCATCCAGCGACTTATTGCGTTGTCGGACTATCTGCTCGGTCTCAATCGACAACTGACGCTCGGCCTCGGCCTCCTCCATCAATGATTCGTGGCGCTTTTTCAGATCGCCGACCTTGCTCAAAAAAACAGCTCGCTCGTCCCGCCAGTGCTTGTCCACGGCTTTAATAAAATCCGCAGGCAAGACGCTGCGATCCTTGACCAGGTGGGCCTCCAACTGCGCGAACTCCTGCTCTCGCACGCGGAGCATCTCCTGAAAAAAAGTCTCGTATTTTTCCTGCACCAGGCCCAGGCGCTTTTCCGCGCCATCCAGCACAACGAGCTGGTCTTTGAGGTATGCGCGAAAGCCCTTCAGTGTGCCCTCTCCCATCACGGCGCCCATGTGGCCTCCTCGTGCTCCGTCGGCTGCACTCCAAAGCTATGGCCCTTCTGCCGCGAGCGCTCCCAACGGCGCCTATCCTTGCTGTCACCCGCACCGAGTCTGGGCAATTCGTCAAAAGAACCCGCCGCGTCCCAATACAAAGGACATGCGCCTCCGCAGATATCCACGTCGGGACAGGTTTGACAGACAGGCGGCGCAAAACGCTTCTCGCGCCAGTAGCGCGCGGCCCGGCTCTTGTAAATTTTCTCGAAGTCATCCTTGAGCAAGGAGCCGATGCCTTCGGCGAAAGAAGAACAAGGCAAAACCTGCCCCGCCGGATCCACCGACAAGATGCCATCGACGCAGGCGCAGGACTTGGCCCCCATACCATGCAGCACCGGGTTGAAAATGCAGTAGGGAATGGGCGAATACCAGACGAAGCGAATGCCCTCGGCCTTGGCCACTTCGATGAGCGCCGGCAAACGCTCGCCCACCTCGGTGTAGGTCACGCCCACATGCTTGCCGCCTTGCCGTAGGGCCTCTCCCGTACGAATGACCATATTCATGGACAAGGTTTTCAATTTGAGTGTTTGCGCAGCAAAGCGGATCAAATCATCGGCCACGTCCAGATTAAGACTGTTCAACGTGGTGTTGATATGCACATGCAGGCCCAAAGCCTGCATGTGCTTGACACCGGCCACCGTGTCCAAAAAAGCGCCGGAGCGACCCACGATGATGTCGTGAAGCTCGGGCGTCGCCGCCTCCAGAGAAATCTGAGCCGAGGCCAGGCCGGCCGCGGCCAAGGTCTTTGCGTAATCGGCATCGGCCAAACGTATACCGTTGGAGATCAAGTTCACCCGCAGACCCAGTTTGTCTCCATGGCGGATAAGCTCCGGCAAGTCAGGCCGCAGCGTGGCCTCACCGCCGGTAAAGCTCAGGGAAGGCACGTGGGCCTGGTGGTAAATCTTGTCCATCACCAAACACACTTCGTCGGTGCTCATCAGCTTGTGCTCTTTGACCCTGTGAGGGCTCGATGCATAACAAAACTGGCAACGATTTTGGCAGCCGTAAGTCACGGCGATCTCACTCAAGGTGGGGTACTGCACCAAGGACCGATCAAAACCGCCGAAGCGAATGGCCTCGCGAGGCCGATAGTCTTCGTTGAGCAAAGCGCCCACCGCGTCGATGAGCTTGCCCGCGTCTTCCAGCAACTGCTCCTTGGGCACCCGCCAGCGCTCGGCCAGTTCAGCGACAATCTGAGCCGCGGGTCGACGACTCCGATCATAAAAAGACTCCAACAAGTCGATGGCTGTTGCGTTGATCGACATGGTTTTGTCCGGCCGGATGAGCAACAAAGAGTCCACTCGCCTGACGAACAAAGCGTTGCGCGTGGAGGCCACGAAATGGTCGATGCGCTCGCAGATGCCCGGATCCCAGTCAGCCATGGATCAGAACCCCCCGGCGCAAGACGACACGCAGGCCGAATGACAGGCCGAATGACAGGCGCAGGCCGAATGACAAGCCGAATGACAGGCCGAGTGGCAAGCCGAGTGACAAGCCGAATGACAGGCCGAGTGACAAGCGTCATAGCCCACGGCGATGGAGGCGATGGCCGGTGACAACTCAGCGCCAACGATATTCTTGATGGACTCCAGCTTCATGGCCTCGATGCTCTCGTTGTCAAAATTGAACAAGCGCTCCAGCTTGCCCACGGTGGCCTTGGCCCCCGACTCGATGCCCTCCACCAGGCCTTCGGCCAAATCCTGCACCTGCTCGACCTTGCCCTTGACGGTCTCGATGGGACGCGCCGCGCCCAGGGTATTCAGTGGAGAGTCCAAAGGAGCATCCGCGCCGATGGGCGCGAAGGTCTGAGACATCCGACCAAAAAAACGATCGTGCAAATAGAGGTCGCGATAATGCTCGTTGAAATAGTTATTTCGTTTGGATTCCGAAAGCCGACTGATGGCCTTCCAGCGATCATCAACCTTGCGCTGTTGCAATTGGAGGGTGGCGTCCCGATCTGCCCGCCACATTTTCCCCTGCACCTCGATGGCCAATGCCGCCAACACCGACTGGATGCCTTCTCTCGGCAAGGTGCCGTCGTCATTCAAGCTGTCGACCAGCGCCTTTTCCCCTTTGGTGTCGGCAAAGGACTTATCGAGCAATTGCAGTTGCAGGGGATTGCGACTTAGAATTTTCACGGCTCCTTTTTCCTGCAAGCTCATGATGATCAAATTGACGGCCTTGATCGGCCTGTCCATGACCACCGCGGCCTCCGCGCCGTCCAGTTCAGCCGCCCGGCCCTCGCTTTGAAAAGTGGCCACGGTGATCTCGGGCGCCACATACTCGGGCATCCTGTCCTTGAGCTTGAGCGCCCAAACAGGATGCAGGCGCATGATGGGCCAGATGATCAAACCGGCGAGGAAAAGCCAGATGAGTCGGAAGGGAACAATCACGGCGGTCCAGCCCAGCAAAGTGCCCTTGGTCGGATGCAAGAACTTAAACTTGCCGGCGGGTAAGAGAATATCTCTCAAGGTCGAGGTACCGGCAATCTTGTCCACGATGGCCAGGACCCAGCCCACGGCCACCAACCAAAGAAGAAGAAGAGGGCCGTTCAAGAAGAATGTAATAAGAAAAAACTCGATGAAGGTGGCCAAGTGATCCCAGGCCACATCTTTGTCCGCTTGACTCAATCGACCCGCCACCATGCGACGAGCAAAAATCTTGGTGCTGTTCCACTGCCCTTTTTCCAGGCCCATGGGATCCGCCGGCATGTCAAAGGCAAACTGAGCCCGGTCTTCTAAATTCTTGCGCCTCAATAGCCTGGCGGTTAGCTCGGGCGAATCCGGACCGTACTCGGGATAATTCACGCCATGCTTGAAGGAGAGTTCCGCCCAATCCACCCGCGATGCGCCCAACTCCAACTCGGCGGGGCTGTAGGCATCAAAGAACACAGGCCAGGGACCGTCCCCCTGCAAGGGCTTGTCGACAGACGTGCCCGCGGCCAAAGGCTGGCCCGAGATCAGATGAAAACTGGAGCTGCGCAATTTGAGCCGGGGACCAAAGTTTTGGCTCACCGCGGAAAAATGAATGGGCAGACACAAGGTATCACCACACTCAACCAGCCGTGGTGTCGAATCCCACAGCCGATACTGATTCGTGTACGCCACCTCCAGCCTTTGCTCGGGCCGGCTCTCCTTGGAAAAAACCAGGGCCTTGAGTCCCACCTCACAGCCTATCGTTTCTCCATCAAACCAGGCCTCGCAACTCGGGCCTCGTCCCTCGAAGGCCTTGCCGTATGGAGAAGCCACCTTCTCGTCGGGTGCTGCGTCCGGGATCGGCACAAAATTTCGCCGGCCATGCTCCTCGATGGTCAAATGACTTTTCATTGAGAACTGGCCTGGTCCCGTAAAGCGAATGGTGTAGGCCTCGGAAGTCAAATCGGCGAATCCCTCGCTCTTGAGCCGTTCCGCCTCCGCCGCGCCCGAGGCTTCGACATCCTCACCTGAAGACAAGACGGGAAAGGCCTCCCTCGGAATGAAGCACTTGAGAAGATGAACCCCCTTGGCCGCCATTTTCTTTTTTTCTGCATAGACCGTCAGACGGCGTTCTTGTTCGTGGTCCGTATAGACCATGGCCCAATGACTGTGTTCTGCCTTGTTTGCCTCATCCTTGATAAAGCCCAACTTATCCACCATCCCGGGCTTGATGTCCTTGTGCCGCTTGACCTCGGGGGGCAGGGGCAAGGGCAAGACCAGCTTGATGACCGACTTGGCGATGGGCAAACCCCAGCGTGGTGGATTAAACCAAACCGCGACCACGTTTTTTCCTTCATGCCGGGTGGTGGGATCAGCGAAACGATGGTTGACCCGGT
>JAUVAM010000352.1 GCA_030591745.1 Deltaproteobacteria bacterium | reverse complement strand
TATGAAGCTTGCGAGCCTGTTTATCTGGATTTTGGCCTTGGCCGCCGGGTTTTTCTTCGCATGTTGCGGGGGTGATGACACTGAAGACACGGTGGACTGTGGCAGCGACACCTTGTGCCAACAATGTGAAGAGCAGACGACGGATCCTGGTCCGCGCTGCTATCAGGAAGCTTTGCTCGTCGAGGAAGACCCCAGCCGTTGTTCCAATATTAGTGACTATTGGGGTGAGAGCGCATTGGGCATGGAAGGAACATGTTTTTACGAAATCATGCGCGTTACGGGAGATTGCTCGCTTTGCGATCAAATCGAGGAACCGCAAGTGAAGTCCATGTGCGATGCTGACTGCGCATAGCCTCCTGGCCTCACAATATAAGGCTGACACTTCCGCTTGAACCAAGCCATGCAGCGCGGTAGTCTGCGGTCATCCGAATCCACCCCAAAGGACCGGTCATGACCGATACGCGCCCGGATGCTACGATTCCCGAAGGTTTAACTTTTGACGATGTGTTGCTCGTGCCTGCCTACAGCGAGGTTTTGCCGCTGGAGACAGATGTCTCGACCCGTTTGACTCGGCGAAGGCGTATCCACATTCCTGTATTGTCGGCCGCCATGGATACGGTCACCGAGAGTCGAGCGGCCATCACCATGGCCCAGGAGGGGGGCCTTGGAATTTTGCACAAGAATATGACGGTCGCGCAACAGGCCCGGGAAGTCCAGATCGTCAAGAAATTCGAAAGTGGCATCATCCGGGATCCGGTGACCATCGAACCTGAACGCCTATTGAGCCAAGCCGTGGAGCTGATGCAGGCCCACGGGATTTCCGGCATACCGGTGGTGCAAGGCGAGAAGCTGGTTGGCATCCTGACCAACCGGGATCTGCGTTTCGAGCGAAAATTGGACCAAAAAGTCGCCGATGTCATGACTCGCGACATGGTCACGGCGCCTGAGGACACCAGCCCGGAGGAGGCGAAGGTTTTGCTTCATGGTCGCCGCGTGGAGAAGCTTCCGGTGGTCGACGAACAGGGCTGCCTCAAGGGGCTCATCACCGTCAAAGATCTTCAGAAGGCAGAGAATTTCCCCAACGCCAGCAAGGATGTCCGAGGTTCTCTGTTGGTCGGTGCCGCTGTGGGGGTGGGTGCCAGCGCAGAGGAGCGAGCCCAGGCCCTGCACGAAGCCGGATGCGATCTATTGGTCGTCGATACCGCCCATGGGCACTCGAAAGCGGTGATTGAGACCGTATCCGCGATCAAACATGCCTTGCCCGAATGTGACTTGATGGCGGGCAACGTGGCCACGGCGGAGGGTTGTCGGGCCCTCATCGAGGCCGGGGCCGATGCGGTCAAGGTGGGTATCGGGCCGGGCTCCATTTGTACGACCCGAGTGGTGGCAGGGGTCGGTGTGCCGCAGATCACCGCGGTGATGGAATGTGCACGAGTCGCCGAGGCATTGGGGGTGCCCGTGATCGCCGACGGGGGTTTGAAGTTTTCCGGCGACATCACGAAGGCCTTGGCTGCGGGGGCCTCTGCCGTCATGGTGGGCAGTCTCTTCGCGGGTTCGGAAGAGAGCCCGGGCGAGGTCGTGCTGTATCAGGGGCGCGCTTACAAAGTATATCGAGGCATGGGCAGTCTGGGCGCCATGAAGGCAGGCAGCAAGGATCGCTACTTCCAGGATGCGGTGGCTGACAGCAACAAACTGGTTCCCGAGGGTATTGAGGGCAGGGTGCCTTATCGAGGGAATCTGTCGACGGTACTCTATCAATTGGTGGGCGGGCTTCGTTCGGGGATGGGCTATTGCGGATGTAAAAACATTGACGAATTGCAGAGCGGTCGACGTTTTATTCGGATCTCCGCGGCCGGCTTGCGCGAAAGCCATGTTCACGATGTGATCATCACCAAGGAAGCCCCCAACTATCGTCTGGAGTCATGAAAATGCATGCTCATGGCGACAAAATCCTGATCTTGGATTTCGGTTCCCAAACCACCCAACTCATCGCAAGGCGTATCCGTGAACAAAGGGTGTACTGCGAAATTCATCCCTTCGACGTAGACGATGAGCGCATTCGCGCCTTTGAGCCCAAGGGTATTATCTTGTCCGGGGGGCCTACGGGGGTCTATGCGCAGGATGCACCGGATTGCTCGGATCTGGTTTTCGATTTGGGTGTGCCCGTCTTGGGGATCTGTTACGGCCAGCAACTGATGGTGCAGCGATTGGGGGGCAAAGTACAGGCGGCTGAACATCGGGAATACGGACGCGCCAAGCTGGAGATTCTCGATGAAGGGCGCATCTTCGCCGGACTTCGGCATGAACCGGGCGATGTCTGGATGAGTCACGGAGACCGGGTGGAGCAGCTGCCCGAGGGTTTTCAGGTGCTGGCCACGAGTGCCAATTCGCCATTTGCCGCCGTGGCGGATCCCGTACGCGCATGCTACGGGGTGCAATTTCATCCAGAGGTGGTGCACACCTTCCACGGCGAAGAAATCCTGGCAAATTTTGTATTGGATATCTGTGCTTGTAAGCCGGGCTGGACCATGGCTTCTTTCGTGGATCATTCTGTCGAGGCCATACAGAAGCAAGTTGGGGACGAACAGGTGATTTGTGGTTTGTCCGGAGGCGTGGATTCCTCGGTGGTCGCGGCCTTGCTCCATCGAGCCATCGGAAAGCAGTTGCACTGTATCTTTGTTGATAACGGCTTGCTGCGTCTGGGTGAGCGGGAGAGTGTCGAGGAGGTCTTTGGGCGACACTTCGGTATGGACCTTTTGGTCGTCGAAGCCCGGGATCGCTTCCTGCAGGCAATGGACGGTGTGGCCGAGCCGGAGCGTAAGCGCAAGATAATCGGAGAAACCTTCATACGGATCTTTGAGGAAGAGGCCAAGCGCATGAAGGGTGTGCGTTTTTTGGCTCAGGGTACGCTCTATCCGGATGTCATCGAGTCGGTTAACGTGCGCGGGCCCTCTGCGGTCATCAAGAGTCATCACAACGTGGGAGGTCTGCCCGAACGGATGGATCTGGTTTTGGTGGAACCGCTCAGGGAGTTGTTCAAAGACGAGGTGCGGATACTCGGTGAGGCCTTAGGGCTACCCGCCGACGTCGTGGGTCGCCAGCCTTTTCCTGGCCCGGGTTTGGGGATTCGGGTCATCGGGCCTGTGAGTTTTGAGCGCCTGGAGGTGCTTCGCAAGGCGGATTTCATTTTTCAGGAGGAGTTAAAGTCAAGCGGCTGTTTGGAGCAAACTTGGCAGGCCTTTACGGTTCTTCTACCGGTCCGGTCGGTTGGGGTCATGGGGGATGAGCGAACCTATGACGAAACCGCGGTGATAAGGGCTGTGACGAGCGTGGATGGCATGACCGCCGACTGGGCCCGGTTGCCGGCCGAGCTTCTGGCCACGGTCTCGAATCGAATTATCAACGAAGTGCCTGGTATCAATAGGGTTTTGTATGACATATCGAGCAAACCGCCCGCCACCATCGAATGGGAGTAAGGAAAATCGATGTTATGAATATATTGCCAGGAGCGCGCGTCCTCACTGTTGTTTTTGAGCTTATTTTGAGCTTGATTTGTGCGCCCCTGGGCGCTTGACATATAAATCGCTGTCGTGATAATAGATTGAAACTATTTCAAATATTGCTTGGTGAGACAGGAGGGCTTGACGATGAAACGAAGCTGGAGTTGGCTGCTGGTCCTTTGTTTGGTAGCGCTGCCGGTCTTCGCCTCGGCGCAAAATGCGGCTGAGGTTACGGAAGGCGATCTTAAGGTAGATCATGGGCAGGTTAACTGGACGGAACGAACCATTGTGGCGACAGGAAGTGGTGCACCGGATCTCAAGGCCGCCAATGTAGCGGTGGCCCGATTGGGTGCCGAGCGGGTGGCCAAGCTGGATGCCTTGCGTAACATCATGGAGGCATTAAAAGGGGTGCGGGTCAGCAGCGAGGTGACGGTAGAGAATGAAATGGTCACCAATTCCAAGATGCGTACCAAAGTCGAGGGCGTGGCCCGTCGTTTCAAGGTCTTGCGGACCAAGTACTATTCGGATGGTGGCGTGGATCTGGTGGTGCAGATGTCTTTGGATGGGCCACTGGCTTCCACTTTGGTCAAGACCGGCGAGGCACCTAAGGCTGCCGAAGCACCCAATTCGGGTGTGATCATCGACGCTCGTGGGCTCAAGGCCATGCCGGCTCTGGCGCCCAGGTTGCTCGATGAGAGCGGAGGGGTCCTCTATAGCTCAGAGGCCCTGAGTAAAGAATCACTGGAGGCCAACGGTGTGGTTGGCTATTTCAAGGATTTCGATGCCGCTAAGAAGAATGAACGTGTGGGTGCAAAGCCTTTGACTGTCAAGGCCCTGAAGTTGGCTGACGATTCGAAGACCGACGTGGTGCTGTCCAATGCGGACGCCGAGAAGCTCAAGGCAGCCGACGGCACACCAAAGTATTTGACCCAGGGCCACGTAATCATCGTCATCGACTAGCCGGCGGCTTGGACCGCATAAAGGAGTATTGCCATGAAACGTCTTATGCCGATCGGCTTGATCTTGGTTCTGACTGTGATGGCCTCGGTGGCCATCGCCGCGGAGACGGAGAAGGTTGAAGCCACGGGGCAAGCGGCCATCATCGATGGGGACAAAAGCATGGCCCGTGACAAGGCCATCGACGACGCCCTGCGTAAGGCCGTGGAATCCACCTTGGGTACGCTCATCTCTTCCACGACCATCACCGAAAACTACCAGCTCATTTCGGATCGGATTTACTCCAAGGCCAAGGGCTACGTGCAGAAATATCGTATCACCGACGAGCGGGAAGAAGACGGTGTTATGATCGTGGAAGTTCGGGCCGAAGTCGCCTCCGGAGCGGTGAACGATGATTGGGACGGCCTGAAGACTTTGATGCAGCGCAAGGGCATGCCCAAAGCCATCATCATGATCGCTGAGCAGAATGTGGGCATGGCCAATCCCGAGTATTGGTGGGGCAAGGGTGGTCCCATGGCGGTCAGCATGCGTGTCGCGGAGACGACCCTGATGGAGGAGATGCAGAAGAAGGGCTTTACCTTCGTGGACCCGGAGGTTTTTTCGGGCAAGATGAGCATCAAAATGCCCGTGGCCATGGTCAGCGACAAACAGGCCATGCGTGTCACCAAGACCTCGGATGCTCAGATCATCATCGTGGGCCAGGCCATG
>JAUVAM010000112.1 GCA_030591745.1 Deltaproteobacteria bacterium | reverse complement strand
GTTTTCGAAATGTTGCGTGAGGCCCGTGGTCACCATGGCCCAGGTCACACCGGAATCATCGCTTCGAAGAATCGTGCCATTCTCACCAACGCTGACCCAAACCCCGTTGCCATCGCTGGCCACGGACCTGAGCAAGGAGGGGGTGAGCGAATCCACGGTTATAAATCCGGTATCCGCGTGACCCAAAAGAAGGGTCCCACTTTGTCCAACAGCCACAAAGTCGGCACCCGAACAACCCACTCCCCTCAGTTCTTGCTGGCTCGTGGAATCCACCACGGTCCAATTTTCGCCCTGGTCGGCGGAAGCCAGCATGACGCCCGAATGACCCACGGCCAGCCAGTCCCCGTCGCTAGTGGCCACGGAGTTCAAGCGCACGCCGGAGCCCTCGGTCTTGCTGGTCCAGGACAAGGCATCCGTGCTGACGGCCACCGTGCCGCCATCGCCCACGGCCATGCAAGCACCTGCGTCGTCGCAGGCCACGCCATAAAAGTCCACTGAAGTCCCCGTCTCATCCGATTCGGCCACGTCCTCCCAGGTGGAACCATCCTGAGACAATGGAATGGTGCCCTGCATGCCGGCCACCACAAAACCGGGGTCCAAATCGACCTCTGCATCGGGGTTCAAATCGGGAAAACGCGCAGCGTCGCAAGCCGCTCCATCCAAAGAGATGGTGCCGTCGATGTGGATGGGCGGTCCCGCGAAATCCCCTTCATCGGCGTCCCATGGGAGGCTGAGGGTGAAGTCCATGACGATCTCGACCGCTTGGCCCCCGGTCAAAGCCAGCGTGCCCAGCACACCCAACTCGGCGATGTCCCCCGAAATCTCGTTGGTCAAATCCAGCTGCCCATCAAAAGAGGCCTGGGTTTTGTCACCTTCGTAGCCTTCGAATGACAGAGAGGCGGTCATGGCCTGCTCGTCCACCACAAAAACCACACCCGGCAAGGTGGTCACGCCCTCCGAAAGCAACAATATCATCGGACGCAGCGCATCGGAGACCTCATCCATCTGCGCCTGACTCAGCGTCTCGCAGACCGGATCATCGTTGAAACCGACGTCCCCATCACAAGCCAGGGCGCCCAAACCCAATAAGCATCCCAGAACCACGCTTGTCATTCTTTTGATCAACATCTCTTCCTCCTTCTTTCAGTGACATCAAAGTTGCCTTCACAATCGACGACAAACAGACATCATCAATCGATCCAATGTACATCTAAGAACCCGTACACTGCAAGGGTCAAGAACTATCCTTCTAGGCCATTGACCTCACGTGCTATCATTTGCTATCATTCAGATAGAGAAACCCTGCCATTTGGGAGCAGCCATGAAACAAGTACAACTGGCCACCCGGATCGATGGTCGCATCAAAGCCGCCATCGAGAAAATCTGCACGTCCCGGGGATTGAAAATGAATCGATTCATCGAGGATGCACTTTTAGACAAACTGGAGGAAATGGAAGACATCGAAGACATCAACAAGATCCGCAGCGAGCCGACCCGCCCCCTCGCCCACATCCTCGACGATCTCAAGCGCGATGGCCTCTTATAAAATTGAAGTCTCGGCCACCGCCGAAAAACAGCTACGCAAACTGGGCAAAGAAAACAGGCATCGAATCATCGAAGCCATTTCAAGCCTGGCCAAAACGCCCAGACCCACAGGCTGCCGCAAACTCAAGGGATTTGAAGACGTCTACAGAATCCGCGTGGGCACCTACCGCCTGATCTACAACATCAACGACAGACAAATCCTGATCATCATCCTCAAGGTGGGTCACCGCAAGCACGTCTATCGGTGACCTGCCAAACGATCACGGGACCTTTTTGTACTTGCGTCGGGTCTGGGCTGGCGAGGCGCAGTTGAAGTGCCACCATTCGCTGGAGATGGGCTGGAAGCCGGCTTCTGTCATCACGTAGCGCAAGAGGAGGCGGTTGGCCACCTGGGGCTCTGTGAGCTTGCCGGCTCGGAGTAAGCTGAGTTCGTGGCGGGGCTGGGCGGCTTTGCCGAAAAAATCGAAGGCCGTGCCCAGATCCAGGGGCTTGCCCTGGGCGTCTGCCAGCGTTAAATCGACGGCGCAGCCGTAGTTGTGGATCGAACCGGTCTTGGAGTTGGGGTTGGCCACGTAGCCCTGCATTTTGGTGCCCTTGACCACCTTCCACATTTGCCGTTGCACGCTCACCGGCCGCACGCAGTCATAGGCCAAAAGGGAAAGCTCGGGTCGGATGCGCTTGAGGACGGCCGCGGCCTTGGCCAGCATGACCGCCGCGTCGGCTTGCAGATAGCAGCGTTCCATGTCGCCGTATACGTCCTTGCCGATAAAGTTATCGGCCGTCGAATACTTGAGCTCCACTTTGAGCTCGGGCACCTTGACGCTCGCATCCACCATGCCGGGGGTGGCCGATAAATTGGCCTCGATGCCTGTTTTCTGGCCCGCCCAAGCCCAGCTGCTCAGCAGCAATCCCACGACAAATAATCCTCGAATCAATTCCCATCTTTTCATGGCAGCAATTTCTCCATACGCTGCCGGATCTCAGCCGCTTCGGGGCTGTCCGGGTTCATGCGAAGACAACGCTCCCAGGCCTCGTAGGCCTTGGCGGTGAATCCGGTCTTTTCATAAAGCTTGGCCAAGGCCAAGATGAATTCGTGTTTGCAGGCAAGCTCCACTGCCCGCTCCAAAGAGGCGATGGCCCGATAGTCCTCCTTGAGTTGTTCATAAAGCAGACCCAGTCGTTGATGCAAGGAGGCATCGAAAGGCGCCGCCTCGATGGCTTGACGCAAATGATGCACCGCCCCCATCGGATCCCCCGAACGAAACATGGCGGCCGCTTGCTTTAATGCGTGGTCCGCCTGGGCAGAGAGAACCTGGGGGGCAGGCGCCTCTCCGGCTTCGGCCATGGCCTGCTCCACCACATGCTTCAGTTCGTCCAAGCGCAAGGGCTTTTCCATGAAACCGTCGGCACCATACTGGCTGCGCACGTCGTCTGCATATCGCCAGCCCCGGTAGACCGCACTGATCATGATGACCGGGATGTGACGGGTGGCCTCGGCCTGCTTGATGCGCCTACAAATATCGAAGCCATGCACACCCGGCAACATGGCGTCTAAAATCACAGCTGACGGCAAACTAGCCTTCATGTGCGTCATGGCCGCCTGACCATCGGCGGCCTCGATGACTTCATAACCCGACTTGAAGAAATAGGCGGCCAACATGTGACGAATGCCTTCCTCGTCGTCCACCACCAAAATCTGCTTGCCGCCCTGAGGCTGGGGCGCGGCCTTCCCCAGGGCCAAATCATCCACCCAGCCAGGATCATCCCCCAGGCCCAGCAAATCAGCATCCGAAACCACCTCCGGTGCCGACGGCGCCGACTGCGTCGCCGGCACCCGCCCCACCACAATTTCCAAATGCCCGTTTTCGCCCAAATCCAGGCCATCCTCCAGGTCCATCCCTTCCCAGAATCGAGCCGTCCCAGCAGACTTCAGGGAGTAAGCTTCCTCGATGACATCCTGCAAGACAGAACGCAAGGCCCCGTGTTCCACAATGCGCTTACCGGAGATGAAGCCCAGTTCGTCCCGAACGGTCTTGCGACTGGGATCGGACATGGCCACGAACAACTCTTCCCCGTCTCGATGTATGAGCAAAGCGCTATGCTTGCGAGCCACATCCACCGGAAAGTCTTCCAGGACCGAAAGCGGAATGGCGCTGGCCCCCAAAACCACGAAAGGCACACCCTGCTGCAAGCTCAGGGCTTGAACAACCAGGCGTTCACCCAGGGCCTGTGTGGCCACCAGGTTGCTACCGATACGCCCACCATGCCGCTCTTGCCGCTCCAGGGCCGCGGCCAATTGCTCATTCCCGATCAAGCCGGCTTCCAGCAATATTTCGCCCAATCGTTTGGCCAACACCGCCTCCCAGATAAAGGCCTGTCACTACTATCGAAAAACGATGCACCATGCTAACACGGCCTTCGTCTTCGAACCAAATACTGGCGCCATCAATGCACCGATGAAGAACAAAAATGACCCGTGGGCGGGGGGCGCAACAGCGACTGACCCTCATCCCAAACCACCGGCACGGCCTCCCAGATCTTTCCCAAAATATCGCAGTAGTCAGCCCCAAAAACAGAAATGTCCCAGACGATGAAATCTCCCAGTTCACTGATCACAATCAGAGAACCGTTTTGCATCTCCATATACTTAACCGCTCCATGCACCTGGATGCCATGAAGAAGTTTGCCTGTCTTGATATGCCAGATGCCAAGAAACCCATTTGAAAAACCTACGATCAAGGTATCCCGGCAGCCCAGAAGCATCTTTTCCACTGGGCTTGCAGGAGCGTCTCCCAAAAACAGACTCTCTTTGATTGCTTCCGTATTTTCATTCGACCCAAAAGCAATCGACTCGATGTTGCCATCTCGGTATCCCAAAAGAAGCTTGCCTTCGCCTGCATAGACCGACGTAAGTCCCGGGTCAGCGGGATGACTCGCCAACACCTGTCCTCCCAGGGAAAACACCATGACCTGTTGGTCCGTCGCGATAACAATCTCTTCCGATCCCTTCTTCGCGATCCCAACAGCGTCCTTTTCGATGAACTTTCGCTCCTCTCCAGCGCGCCCCAACCAAACCACACTGCCCTCCGACAAAACGACACAAGCCTCGGAAGTGGCCAGGACATCTCGAACGCCGGCAAGCCGAACCGATTCCAAAAGCTTGTCTTCACCCATCTCCCAAAGCTCCACGGATCCGGCCCAGGTCACCATGCACAAAAGATCGCCCTTCGCATCCGCAAGCCTTGCGCTTTTCTCTACGGCCTTTCGCCACAGCCGCGGTGCCTGATGATGCAAAGCCCTTGGGGCCGAGGGGGTAAACTGCATCCATCCCTGATGGGTAAAGACCAGAGGCTCCGCCGAATGCAACCACAAGGGTGCCCGCCAGAAAGCTCGGATGACCGGAGGGGATGATATCAAATCCATCGCCCAAATCCGCACCGTGCCATCATCGCTCGTGGTGGCGGCCAGCCGTCCATCCGAACTGAACCTGATGAAGTTGACCTCCGCGCTGTGTCCCCGCAACTCAATAGCAACACCAGCCTGCTCTGGATCCAGCGCCCACAGTCTGGCCACACCGTCCGAACCCGCTATGCCAACCCACTTGCCCTCGGGATGAAAGTCGATCCAATAAACCCGCCCGGGATGCCGACCGATGATTCGACCTTGGCCGGAGGACAGATCCCACAAACGCAGGGTCCCATCCGGACTGCCTGATGCCACGCTCTTTCCATCCGGGGCATAACTCACACCCCTCACCGCGGCTTCATGCCCGACGAAGGCCCGCACCGCCCCGGTTTCCAAATTCCACACACGAACTCGCTTGTCCGCACAACCGACGGCGATGTGTTTGCTCCCAGGACCGAAGTCCAAGTCCATCACAATGGAGCCCATGCTCCTCGCCCGCGCGAGTTTGCCACTCCCCAAATCCCAAAGACGCAGTTCGGCATCGTTTCCGGATGAGGCCAAAAGTTTTCCATCCGGACTGAAGGCGACCGTCACGACGGCACGCTGGTGCCCCAGCAGAAGATATCTTCGACTCCAATCCTTCACATCCCAAACCTGAACCGTTCTGTCCTTGCCCGCAGTGGCAAGCAGCTTTCCATCCGGGCTGAAGGCAACACCGAACACCATGTCGCTATGACTCGTGATCGTGTGGAGCTGCCGGCCTGTTTCCACATCCCAAACCCGCACGCTGTGGTCATGACCGCCAGTCGCGACCATGCGGCCATCCGGACTGATGCCAAGGCCGTATACCGCCCCGACATGCCCATGCCGAGACAAAACATCCTGTCTTCTGCGCGCATCCCACAATCGAATATTTCTGTCATCGCTGGCGGTCGCGAGAAGGCTCCCGTCCGGACTGAAGGCCAGGGAGCGAACCGCTTCCGGATGTTTCCACCTCGCCTGCCGGCGGCCATCTCGAAGATCCCAAACGCCCACTTCTCCGTCCAGAGCACCGGTCGCCAAAAAATCCCCATCGGGAGAAAACACAACGCATCGCACGGTCCCTGTGTGATTGGACATCACCCGATCAAGTTTGAGTGCGTGGTCTTGTCCCACCGACCACAATCGCACGGTTCGATCCGAACCGGCCGTGGCAAGCAATTTCCCATCCGCACGAAAAGACAGTGATCGAATCCAGTCCGTGTGGCCCGGCGACTCGGTCATCAACTTCCAATCCTCCACCTTCCACATTCTCACCATCTTGTCCCGGCCCACCGCCGCCAAACAAGCACCATCGGGACTGAACCCAAGATCCGAAATGATGCTGATGTCTCTGATCTCAACCAGCAAGGGGAGGGTCTCACCAGTTCCAGCGCCCCCCGCTTCCCAGACCCGAATCCCGTCACCGCCCCCTGCCGCCAGGCGTGATCCGTCCGGACTGAAGGCAACGGCCCAAACAGTGCCCGGCGTACGATCTTTTTTCACCAGTTTCCCCGTGTCGACATCCCACAAACGGACATCACCGGCCCAGCTACCCGACGCCAGTCTCTCCCCGTCGGCAGAGAACGCAAGGGCCATGGTCTGATCCGTGTGACCGCGCAGAAGCCTGAGCACCGCCTTGGTCTTAGCGTCGATCAAGTAGATGGATCCGTCCTGGCAAGCTGCCGCCAATATTTTCCCATCAGGCGAGTAGACTACCTCGTAGACAACCGCACCCAATTTCTTTCGCCACACCTGGGCGTCATTTGAGAGATTCATCCACAAGGCGCGACCCTCGACCGAATCGTTGATCTCCAAACTGCTGCGGAGCTTGGCCCGCGCCTCCAGTAATTCATCCTGAAGCAGAGCGGCTCGGGAGCCCTCCAGATGGGCCTCAGCCAGGCTATCCACGGCATGGCGCTTCTCGTTCAGCACACGAAAATAGGCAAAAACCCCCAGAGCGACCATCATCAAAACAGCAAGGCCGGCGACAGAAAAAACCAGACGATGGCGGGCTGCAAAACGACCGATGAGCAACCAAAAACCGTAGGCGTGGGCCCGAACCCTGCCACCCACGAGAAAGGCCTCCACGTCCTCGGCCAGATCCTTGGCCCCCGAATAACGCTTCGCCTTGTCTCGATTCAGGGCCTTGTCGGCGATTGAAGCCAATTCGCCAGGCACATCGGCGCAGACCTTCCGAACCGGCTTGACCGAGTCCCTGAGCACCTTGCCGATGAGTTCGAAAACATCCGCGGCCTGAAAAGGAGTCTGGCCAGTCAGGACATGAAACAGAACAGCGCCCAGGCTCCAAACATCAGAGCGCTCGTCGATCTGTTCAATCAGCCCTTCCGCCTGTTCCGGACTCATGTAGGCCGGGGTGCCTATCGCCTGCCCCTTAATCGTCTCCTCTTCTGGATTCTCTTCAACCGCAGATGCGCCTCCCGCCTTGGCCAGTCCCCAGTCCAAGACGACCGTCTCGCCGAACTCCCCCAGCATAACGTTCGCCGGCTTGATGTCCCGATGGACAATCCCCAGACTATGCGCAAAGGAAATCGCATGACATAAATCCACGAAATGCCCCAAAAGCTTGATGCGATCAGAAAAACCATCGCATTGCTTGAGGGCATCCTCCATCGTCCGCCCCCGAACGACCTTCATCGTGTAATAAATCGTCTTGTCCGGGCGTTCACCCAATTCATAGACAGGCACGATGTTGGGATGCTCTAAGCGCGCCGTGATCCTGGCTTCCCGGAGAAATCTTGCTGATTTATTCGGGCACGAAAACCCCGAAGGCGCGGACTCCCTGCCATCGGCACCCATTTCCGGCAGAAGCTCTTTGATGGCCACATCCCGGTCCAAATGGCTATCGACGGCCAACAAAACGCGCCCCATGGCACCCTGCCCGATCGTCGCCTTCCCCTTGTCGTTCGTCAGGGATTTGGTTTTGCAGTCACGCAGCAGATATCTTCCTCCCTGCTCCGCCGTCACCGCGGACTGCATGTCCTCCTCTTGTGGAATCTCACCCACGCCCATCGAGCCCCCAAAACTCTGCAGAACAACAGAGGGTTTCCCAAGCGATTCCGCGACCATCCCCTCGACTTTCAGCCTTTGCTCTTCGTTGATGACGCCATCCTTCACCAAGATCTCGGCCATTCCCTGGGACTCGGATGTCGCGGAGGCCTCATGCGCCGCCATCACCTGGCGAGCGGTCGCAAAACCCTCTTGAATGGTCAAAAATACGAAGAGCAGTTCTCGTTGTGGATTCATCGCCGAACATCCTCCCAAGGGAATGAAAAGGGTAGCAGATCTTCAGAGCATCTGTTAACGTCAAAGTTGATTTTTATCGAAGGAATTCATGAAACCACCCGCCAAGAAATCCAGCCCGACCAAGCCCCGGCGTGACGTACAAGGCGAAGCCGATCATCGTCACATCGACATCGACAAGGTGGGGGTCAAGGATCTGGTCTACCCGATCACGGTCTTAGACCGAGAGAAGGAGACCCAGCAGACCGTGGGCCGGGTCAGCATGTACGTGAACCTGCCCCATCAATTCAAGGGCACGCACATGAGCCGCTTCGTCGAACTGCTCAACGAACACC
>JAUVAM010000429.1 GCA_030591745.1 Deltaproteobacteria bacterium | reverse complement strand
TAGGCATCATGCGAGCCGTCGCCCAGGAAAACCTACCCTGGGAAGTCCACGGCATCGTCCCCACCTGCGAAAACATGCCCGGACCGGGTGCCACAAGGCCCGGCGACGTATTCCAAAGCATGTCCGGAAAAACCGTCGAGGTCCGAAACACCGACGCCGAGGGCCGCTTGATTCTGGCCGACGCCTTGACCTACGCCAAGGAACAAAAACCCGATCTCATCATCGATTTCGCCACCCTGACCGGGGCCATCGTGGTCGCTTTGGGCAGCCTGACCGCCGGCGTCTTCGGCAACCAGCCTGAATGGAACGAAAGAGCCAAGGCAGCCGCCGACGAGGCCGGGGAGCTGGTCTGGCCCATGCCCTTGGAGCCCGGCTTGAAATCAGAACTTCGCTCGAACGTAGCGGATTTGCGAAACACGGGAAGCCGCTGGGGCGGCGCGATAAGCGCGGCCCTCTTCTTAGAAGAGTTCGTCGACAAGACCCCCTGGCTACACTTCGACATCGCCGGCCCCGGCTTCCTCGACAAAACCCACGGCTTCCACCCCAAAGGCGGAACCGGCTTTGGGGTCTTGAGTCTGCTCGGTTTGTTAGGCAGGGCGCACGCGATTTCTAAGTGATCTCGCGATGCGTATCCATCACGGTCTTAACCAGTCTGCTCGTCACCCGATAAGGATCGGCGTTCGAGGCCGGACGGCGGTCTTCCAGATAGCCTTTCCAGTTGTCCTGAACGGTGAAAATCGGGATACGAATCGAAGCGCCGCGATTCGCCACACCGTAGGTGAAGGTGTCCATGGACGCCGTCTCGTGGGAACCGGTCAGGCGCATCTCGTTGCCGGAACCGTATTCCGCCAGGTGCTCGGCGTGGACTTTCTCGAACCCTGCCAGGATCTTTTTGATGTAGTCCTCGCCACCCACGTCGCGCAAGTGGGGCCATGAGAAGTTGGCGTGCATGCCCGAGCCGTTCCAGTCACCGGTGATCGGCTTCGGATGCAGCTCGACGCTGACGCCATGACGCTCAGATGCACGGAACAGCAAGTAGCGGGCGACTATGAGGTCGTCGGCTGCCTTCAGACCATGGCCGAAGCACTGGAACTCCCACTGGCCCAACATGACCTCTGCGTTGACGCCGGTAATGCCCAAGCCTGCCGAAAGGCACGCGTCCAGGTGTTGTTCGATGATTTCTCGACCGGCGACATATTTGTTACCGACTGCGCAATAGTAGGGACCCTGAGGTTCTGGGTAGCCACCGCCGGGAAAGCCAACCGGGCGACCCGAATTGTCCATCAACACATATTCTTGCTCGAAGCCAAACCAAAAGCCCTCGATGTCCTTGTTATCCACCGTGGCGCGCGTGTTGCTCTGATGCTGGGTGCCGTCAGGGTTCAAAGTTTCGGCGATCACGAGGTAGCCGTTGGTCCGCTCCGGGTCCGGATATGCACGCACAGGCTTGAGGATGACTTCCGAGTTGTCGCCCGTGGCCTGCCTTGTAGAGCTGCCGTCAAAATTCCACTCGGGTAGCTTTTCCACCTCGCCATTGAAGTTGTCCAACTCAATGACTTTGGTCTTGGAGCGCAAATTCGCCACGGGGCGATAGCCGTCAAGCCAGAGGTATTCGAGTTTGTACTTGGTCATCATTTTCTCCTTTGCAGGGCCGTTGCCCCACGCGTTTGTCCGGTTGTATTTTTTGACCCGGCAATCAGGCTTTCGGAACTCGGATCGCTTCGATTACCGGCGTGACAAAGATCTGCAGCGTTCCAAGTGTGCCGTCCTTGGCCCCTTCGGTCAGCGCAGCAACGATCGCGTCTTTTTGATCATCTTCGACGATGGTGTCAAGACGAACGCGATCGACATAGCTCTCCTTGACCTCTGCGCCTCGGAAAATCTCGGGCTTCTGAGTCTCATGGTACTGAGCGCCGATGCCCTTGGTTTGCCAAGCGGTGATTCCTTTGGCCCCCGCTTTAATCAGAGCCCCATGAAAGATGGGGAGGCTCGATGGACGAATATAGGCTTCAATTTTCAACATGGTGTCATCCTTCCTCGCTATTCCTGCTCGCCTTCGAAGAGGTAACTGGTGCCGCCGTGCTCGAAAATGTCGAGGCCTTTGAGCTCCTCTTCCTTGCTGACACGCAAGCCTATGGTCTTTTTGATGATAAAGAACATGAGCAAAGAGGCGCTGAACACGAAAGCAAAGACGGCACCGATGCCAGCCAGCTGGGCACCAATACCGGCGGCTTCACCAGGACGGCAGAAAATCGGGATTGCGCAAGCCAGAGTGCCCCATGCACCGCAAACACCGTGAACCGATATTGCGCCAACGGGATCGTCAATCTTGAGTTTCTGAATCCCGAGAATAGAGAAAATGACGATCGCTCCGCCCAATCCACCCACGAGAATCGCACCGATGGGTGTCATCGTGTAGCAGCCCGCGGTAATGGAAACGAGACCGGCCAAGGCACCGTTGATGGTCATCGAGAGGTCGGGATACTTGAAGAAGATCCAGTTGGTGATCATCGCCACCAGGGCCCCCGAAGCAGCTGAGAGCGTCGTAATGAATGCAATGCGAGCGAAGTTTCCACCGTCCATGGATGTTGTCGATCCAGCATTGAAACCGAACCAACCAAACCATAAGATCAGCATGCCGAGGGTGGCCATGCCCATGTTATGTGCTGGTAGCGCGTTGGCTGAACCGTTCTTGTTGAACTTACCGATTCGGGGTCCGAGTACGATGGCGGCAGCCAGAGCGGCCCAGCCGCCGACGCTGTGAACCACGGTCGACCCGGCGAAATCGACGAAGCCCATATTCTCGAGCCAGCCGCCACCGTGCCACAAACCGCCCCAGGCCCAGGAGCCAGATACGGGGTAGATGACTGTCGTAATAAAGAGGCTCAAAATCAGATAAGCACCAAACTTCGTTCGCTCTGCCATGGCCCCCGAAACAATCGTTGCCGCAGTGGCCGCGAAGACGGCCTGGAAAAGCAGGAATGCATACATCCAATTCGGATCAGCACCGTAGGCATTGGTATCCGGATTGGGAAAGAATTCGAAGACATCACCGCTGAACATGATGCCGAAGCCGACGGCCCAGAAGCCCAGGGTGCCAATAGACAGGTCCGCGAGATTCTTCATCATGATGTTGATGAGATTCTTGGCTCGAACCATACCCGCTTCGACATAAGCAAAGCCCGCCTGCATTAAAAAGACCAGGCATGCGGCCACGACAGTCCAGAGCCAATCGACGTGTGTCGATAGGGCCTTTACTTGATCGGCACTCGCCGCGTTTTCTTCCGCCCCGGCCGGCAGGGCAATAAACAGCGCCGCCAGCGTTAATGCGCCAAACAGAGTCCTTTTGTGGTCTCTTCGGTATTCTCCACCCATTGTCTGCCTCCCGTCCGAATTCGTGCATTTCTTACAAAAAGACGAATTGGATCGCTATTACCACGAACCGCCTTGTTTCTGCAAACGAAAATAGATAAAATACACGATTGATTCTTCCATGATTCATGGTTTAGAGTGCACAATCCATCGGTTCACTTCGCAGGAGCCATGATTTTGGTGGAATTTAACTCTGAGTGAAAGGTCGACGATGAACACATCGCTGCTTCTAACGCAATGCCTCCAAAATGATTTTGTCATGCCGATCGGGCGCTTTGATGCGATCCCGAATCGCCTCCACGTTGGATTCTCGGAAGCTCGGCGCCTCATGGGCGAGAATCCCAGCGAGGGTCCGGTAGCGCGGGTGATGCAGTGGGCCTATGGCGCCAACGACGAGAAAGTCCGAATTGTCCATATTCGGGACTGGCATAATCCCGACGATCCAGTAGAACGTGAGCATCTGGATCAGTTTGGCCAGCACTGCATTCAGGATACTGAAGGCGCTCGTTTTGCGTTCCAGGTTCCCGCTTCAAGCAACAAGGAAGTGGGCGTCGTTAATTCGATCACGCTCAATGATTTTCACGCGACATCCTTGGCCGATACGTTGGCACCTTTTGTGGACGCGCCATGTCGGGTCGGCATTATGGGCGTGTGGACCGAAGCCAAGGTGAGTTTTCTCGCCTACGAGCTCAAGACCCGCTACCCGAATTTCGATGTCGCGGTTTGTTCGGCTCTTGCCGCCTCGTCCTCGAAGCAACATCATTTTGAGGCCATCGACCAACTACAACGCATTCTGGGTGTACGCATTTGTGATTCGGTCGGCGAATTCCTGAGTTTTCTCGGCGGAGATGAGGCGCAAGCCCCTTTGGTCGGTATCAAAGAGAGCCACCCCAAGCTGGGTCTTGATGGACTCGAATTGAACGATACCGACCGCACTCTCACCCGTTACCTTTTCCGTGACTGTCGTACCGTCGAGTTGAAAGAGCTCGCCGGCGGCTTTTCGGGAAATGTGGTCGCCAGCGCCCAGGGTGTCG
>JAUVAM010000204.1 GCA_030591745.1 Deltaproteobacteria bacterium | reverse complement strand
ATTCCCCGCGACCTGCCGTGATGGCCGTCTGCATGGGCGTGACGAGGTATTGGCCGGTGAGCCCCGCAAAGTAGGTCGTGCAGGTGATCTCATCGGTATAATTGCTACCCTGAAGATCCGTCAGTTCCTCTGTGTCGCAGCAGTTGTAGAGTTTAGAGCAGAACTCGGCAGAATATGCTTGGGCAAAATCTTCCAAGAGCAATTCTTTGTCGCTTCCTCCACAGGCGACCAAGATCAAGGAAGCAGAGAGGATTGTTCCTAGGAAGGACAACGCAAATCGGCGACTCATGGGTTTCTCCTTTTTTTTCAGTGTTCTGTCTGTCATCGAATAGGCCAAATTGTACTCCTGCAGACTCCGCCCGTCAACGAAGCAGCCGCCTCATATCGATGATTGGTCAGAGGACAGGCGACAAGATGCGGGCCAGGGCTTCTGCCAGGCGAGTTCCCCATCTTTTGGACGAAAGGATTTCAGTCGTAAGCTCACGAGCATTTTTTAGGTCATCATGGAAGATTCGCTGCATGGTTTTTGCGAAATCCCCGCCAGAAATCAGGATGTTGGCTTCAAAGTTGAGGCGAAAAGAGCGAATGTCCATGTTGGCGGATCCGACGGTGGCCCAAATGCTATCGATGACCATCGTTTTGGCATGCAGGATGCCGGGGTGGTGCTCATAGATACGAACTCCTGCTTCGAGCAGCTCCTTGTAGTACGAGCGACCGGCGAGTTGGACCAGTCGCAGGTCCGATTTTCCGGGCAGCAGCAGCCGCACGTCTACGCCTTTCCATGCGGCCGCTTTCAGGGCCATGCGCATTGGGGCATCTGGAACAAAGTAGGGGGTTGTGATGAAAATGCTGTCGTTGGCTTCGGTTACCGCTGTAAAAAAAACCGAGTAGATTGACTCATGTTCGTTGTCAGGGCCGCTGTCTACAACCTGGACCAGTTGTGAGCCACATGGTGCCATGAGTGGGAAATGCTGCTCATCCGCGAGGTCTTCCCCGGAGGCATAGTGCCAGTCCTCTGAAAAAACTCCTTGAAGTTGGCGGACAACTGGGCCCCTTAGTCGGAGGTGGGTGTCCCGCCAGGGGGCAAATTTTTTCCTCCGTCCCTGATATTCTTCGCCGATGTTCAGGCCCCCGCAATAACCTTGTACCCCATCTACGACTAGGATCTTTCTGTGGTTTCTGAGATTGGGCCGCCAATGTGGACTCAACTTGAAAACGGGCATGAACCTGGCGAATTGAGCGCCGGCATCGAGCAGTGGCTTGAGGAATTGTTTGTTGATTTGATGCCCACCGACGCCATCCACCAGTAGTCGGCACTCTAGCCCTTGCTTGGCCTTTTCGATGAGGAGATCCCGGAAGCGCAAACCGGCTGCATCAGTGCGGTAGATATAGCTTTGTAAGTGGACATGGTGTTGCGCATTTCGTATGGCATTCTCCATGCTGTTGTATGCCTGGTTGGCATCGATGAATACCTGAACCTCATTGCCCGGCATGGGGGGGCTTTGAGAAACGGTGCTCGCAAGAACTGTGATGTCACGGGCCGCCGCTTCCGGCTCCGGGAGCAAATCATTGACAGGAGGGCACGCTGTTGGGGATTCCGGGAGTTGTTCGAGAGAACGCAGGAAGGCATCATTGCGGATGCGTTTCTTTTTGGTTCGTCGTCGGACTCGGGTTCGGCCGATGAGAAAGAAGAGCAGGGCACCCAGATAGGGCAAAAACAGAATTGCCAGAATCCAGGCCAGGGTCGCTCCAGCCTCTCGTCGCCCAAGGATGATGCGAGGGATGAGCAGAAAGCCCAGCAGGTAACCGCCGATGGTGGTACCGACTGCGATAATGGTGGTCCAAGGCCAATCGAACATTGACTCGAATGATAACAGGCTTCGATTTCATGGACAAGCAAGCTGGGTTGTGATGTCGTAACCTCGGCAATTTAAGGAGTGTTCGATATGGGCTTGAATCCAAATGTGGTTCCCTGGATGGGTCTGATGGGCGTGATTGGTTTGGCGCTGGCCTATGGTGGAGGTTTGCTTTGGGAGGTGCCGGATCCGATGCTGCCCGCCTGGTGGGGGCTGATCATTGGTGTGTTTGTCGGTCTCATACTGCGATTCGTGTTTCGTATTCGTTCGATGAGAAGTAATCAGGGACCGGGGACAGAGGAAGTTGTTTCTGGTTCAGGAGATGAGAACGCTTAGGACGGGGGAGAGGGGAAGGGCGCGATGGCTTCGCGCAAAACACCTAAACTCACATTGGCGCAACGTCTGGCGGGAGGCGTGCGCAAATTCAATGAGCGCTTGTTGCCTAAGGATAAGTATATGGGGGGCATCACTTTGGGGTTGAGCACCCTGGAGGAGGCCTATTTTGTCGTAAAAAACTTCATAGACAGCACCATATATATGTCTGAGAAAGTCCTTTATGAACATGAGTATCATGAACGAAGGCTGGCTGAGTACAAGGGCCAGCGGCGCTTGCTCGTTTTCGTTCCAGGTTATATGCAGACCCATGTGTGCTTTTATCGTCTGGAGCGATTCTTGGGAATCGATCTCTTTGATGCGTTCACTTATACTTGGAGTGAGTTTCCGTACAGCCAGGATTTGACCCTGAGCGCTGAACAGCTAGAGAGCGTGCTTAGGGACCTGGTGGGGCGTACTCGTGTAAAGGAACTTTATCTCGTGGGGCATTCGCAGGGCGGCATCATCATTCGAACATTGGTGCAGCATGGCCTGGGGGCGGATTTGCCCATCAAGAAGTGCCTCTTTCTGTCTTCTCCCCACCAGGGAACATGGGCCGCTTTGGCTGCCTTGCCTCATCGGGGGGTTCGATCTGTCGCGGGCGTGGTGCCCTACATTCGCAAGGTGCAAGGCGAAAGTGGTTTGCAGCTGATGCCAGGCAGCGAGTTTCTGAAGACCTTGAATTCAAGACCTTTGCCAGAGCATATCCAATTCACATCGGTCTATTACGCCCTGGATCCGATGATTTGGCCTCCGGGCAACGCCATCATGCCTTACCCTGAGTCCGAGAATCATTACATCCCGAAGGTTGGGCACGCCCAGCCCTTATATTGCTCTCGTGCCACTCGAGTGGCCATTCGGTCACTCTATGGAGATTTGCCCGAATACAGTCGGGGTCGGCAATGGGTAGAGACGCAATTGGCCAAAGAGCCGGAAGACGGCAATCCGCCACCCGATTTGCCCTGAGCTATTAATCCTGCGAGGGCAGGGGAGGCGGTGGTTCCTGATTTTTTGAGGGGCCCAAGGCGAACAAGGGGATCGGATCCACCCGCCCCGCATCATCGTTCCAGCGAACCATATGCGCTTTGGTCTCTTGCACCAGGACGAAGGTGAAGCGCCGAGCATCTGGATGCAGCCTATCCCAAGGGTTGTCCACCGAGGTCCAAGTGCCGCTGTTTGAGTAGTTGGTTTTCCCGCCCGCCAACTCGCGGGTGTCGACCACGTGGGTATGCCCCATCAGCACCAGAGGCACCTCGGTCAGGGTCGCGATTTTTATTGCTTGTTCAGCGCAGACATCCACTGTCTGGTCTTTGGCTTGCCTTAACTTATGCCCCATGTAGTTGCCGATGCCGAACAAAACAATCATGGTAAACACGGTCAGGATGGCCAGCAGAATGGCCTTGGCAAAGACCGATTCGGCAAGCCAAGGCGTCGATTGAATCAGGCTGAACACCAGCAGCCACAGGTACAGGGACGCAAAGGTTACGCCTGCTGTCCATGCCACCCTTTTTACAAGAGGCTTGGACATCTCTTTCACCAAAGCCAATTTCGATGCGGACATGGGATGGATCTTTAGGTGATTCAGCTTGCGGTGCAGTTCGGGGGTCTCGCAGTCATGGTCTAAGTTGTGGAAAGTCTGCGCCTGTTCCGCGTCGTCGGCTCGCGTAGGTCCAGATGTCCCTGCCGTGGCTTGTGGCCGCAGGGCTCTCAAGAAAAACGGATAGTGGCTTCGGGCGATGCGCAAGAGATCGAGCAGATTGTAGCGGGATAGAAAGTGCAGGTAGTGCTCGATGGAACCGATTTTGGGCGTATAGGGGTCGATGCGGTGAACTCCATTGTAGAAGTACCGCACGAACAAAGACCCCAAGGGATAGTTGAGCACGTTTTCATGCTCAGAGCGTGTCTTGCGCTGGGGGAGCAATGGTCGAAGGGGATAGCGAATGCTGTTGGATGCTTCATATTGGTTGCCGTGCTCGATGTAGACCCGTTCCTCTTCAAGATAAAACCACTGGTGGAAGTGCAGACGGCGCTGCAATTCCTGCATACTGGGTCCATCGGGCTGCTCGGATAAATGGAGCAGAAGCCTTTCCTGCACATTGTCGAAGAATAGCTCCAGATCGTGGTTGCCTCGCAATACCTCTACGCGGTGGCCTGCGGCCACGAAACGGGCCAGCGCTTGGAAAAATTTTGGGTGTCCTTCGAGAATTCGTTCGAGCTTCCAAGCCGATTTCTTGGGCGTCGGGTTGAGCCCGAAGCGTCTTTCGGTGACCGAAATATCAAAATCGAGGTTGGCCAACTCTTGGCGGGTGGGAATACAGGTCACCGTAAGAAAATCGAATACGTCTCCGTTGAGTACCAACACAAGCTTGGATGGGTCCTCATGATAGGCAGCACGCAGATGGCGCAACATGCGGGCGAAAGCCTCATCATAGAAGAAATCCTCCATGGGAGAATAGCGCTCCGAGTTTCCGATGCGTCCTTCGCCCAGGTGCAAATCGCTTAAGACGACCAGATCGTGGGTCTGCATATCGGCGCGTGGGCCGATGGGCACACCGCCTAAATCCTCAGCTATGTGGGGCGTTTTCGAGGTCACAGTCCCAAGTGGATTGTAGCGGTAGGAGAGTGGTCATCGAGCCCGGATTGGCCGCCTCCCGAGACAGCCAGCGGTACGGTCACCGCGGTCAAAACCACGGCACCTGCGATGGTCCAAATCCACCACTGCTTGTACCAGTCGTTTGTCCAGGATGCGGGGCCCTGGGATGTAAGAAGGGCGGCCCTTTCGGCCTCGGCAATGGCTGCGGCCTTCATCTCGGCTTTTTCTTTGGCTTTGCGCTCGGCATCAGCCTGCATGGCCAAGACTTCTGGAGAGAAGTCCTTGAAGAGAGTCAGGGAGGCTTCCACAAAATGTTTTTCGCCGGCCTTGACGTTCATTTCAGCGATGAAGTCGTTGTAGCCCTCTTTGACTATTTGGATCTTGTGGTCACCCACTGATACTTCCTGGATCAAAGGTGTGTTGCCGAGTAGTTTGCCGTCTACGTAGACCTCAGCCCTCTTGATGTTGGCCTTGAAGCGAACCAGGCCCGAATAGGGGACCAGATCCAGCATCAACTTCTCTGTTCGACGTGACCGGATGCGGATCTCGAACTCCAAAGTGGAGAAGCCCGGTTTGGTTGCTTTGAGTTTGTGCTTGCCCGCTTTGAGACGGAGGGGTTTGTCGAAAGGAGTTTTTCCCACCAACTTGCCATTAATGTAAAGCTTGGCACCGTCCAGCATGGAGTCGACCAAGAGTCGTCCCATGCGTGATCTTCGGCGTTTTTTTGCCTCAGCCGTGCCCATCGGCGTGATCAGGCTCAAGCCTAACAAGAGCAACAGGATGCGTAGAGGCCAGAATTGCCTGGTGAGCATGTCCATGGTTATCGCTCCGGGTTTGGCCTTAAGTATATGCGTTAAACTTGGCTGGACACAAGCCGTTCTAAGGCTGAAGCAAATTCGTTTTTTTCAAGCAGGCCTTTTCCCTCGAGCACTTCGATTAATGCGTAGATGCGCAGCTGCATGGCGAGATCTTGATCCAGTCCAACATGGCTTTGATCCGGGATTCGCCCAAGTTTCAGTTCTTCGGCTTCCTTGCGCAAGAGTTTCAGAGTGGCGCCCCGGATGATGGCGGAGGCATCGCTGGCCGCGGTCCTCGATGCTTTTAGTTCAGTGGTTTCGTGCCAAACCTGACTCGGGGCTGCGCCATGGTAGTGGATTCGAATGGCGCGCTGGATCGCACTGAGGCTGGCCAAGACAGGTCGGATTGGGCAGCCAGCAGCGTGTTCAATGCGCTGGATGTTGGAACGGTTGAGCGGATCGCTCATGGCCACCACCAGGCTGAGTCCCCGATCATCCTTGGCGTCTAAGCTGATAGGAATCAAATCGTAGCGTTCGGCCAATTCGACAGGAAGACGCTTGAGCGCCTCGTCCTCAGGTTGCACGTCAGCCAAGTCTTTGACCTCAACCCGCAATGCCGTGCCCAGGGCTTCAGTCAATTGCCACTCGGCGATGATTCGAAGCGCCACCAGGGCGGTGCCAAGTCGATAACCCGACTTTTCTTGGTAGCTCAGTGCTTGTTCCAGGTCTTCTTCGTCAATTAGGCCTTGATCGATGAGGACTTCTCCGAGGCGTTTGCGCGACATGTGACTCCTCCACCCCAATGATTAGCACTAGATAGCACAGGCTTCAAGGCGTGGTGGTTTATTTGACTACCTTGTCCTACATGTAGTATGCTGTGGGTATTCGGCCCTCTCACCAGGAGACATGCCATGCCCCAGGACCAGAATAGACGCGATGAGTACAGATTCGATAAAGTGTTTTCCGTTCACATCAGTGGCGCATGGGGAAGCGCCTTCGGCATCGCTCGCAACATTTCGGAAGGGGGTATGTTCATTGAAACGCCCGACCCGTATCCTCTGGGGAGCTCCATGGAGGTGACCTTTTCTCTGCCGGGCAGCGATACCGAGATGAGCGCCAAGGCGGAGGTGGTGCACCTTTGTGTCCTCAATCGAACGCCGGCCGGAGGACAACGGGAACTCATTATCGGCATGGGGGTTCACTGCAAAAGATTCTTTGAAGAAAGGCTGCAAAGGCACGAGCCAGCTGCGGTGGGCTTGCTTCAGTAGTCTTCCCT
>JAUVAM010000019.1 GCA_030591745.1 Deltaproteobacteria bacterium | reverse complement strand
CTCCGCGTCGTAGAGGACCTTCATGGTGTCGGGATCAAGTGAATTGCCCAGCATCTCGTTTAAGGAATCGGCTGAACGAACGGCGAATTTCAGGTGGAAGAGGTGATCTTTCCACCAATCGAGGCAGCGCAAGTACTTTTGTTCGAAGGACATGTCCGGATCGAACGCGAACTTCTTGGAAACGCTCTCGCCGTTGTCAATTTTGTTGATGATGACTTTGATGATGCGATCCCGATTCTCTTCGCGCAGCTTGACGATACGCGGATCGAGTCCGGAGGGATGTCGCGCCATCCATTTCATGACCTTTTCCCGTGTGGGCAGTTTTCGCTCTTCGACCCCGGAGAGCTGTCGAAAGAGATGGAGCATGTCCTCGAAGAAGAAGGGTTTTGCGCCGCCTGTGCCCTGGGTGACCGCGAGCCAGATCAGCTTGATGGGATTGCTGACCGCCGCTCCGCCTCGCAGATTGAGATCTTCGAATTCACGCCCCGCGTTGTCGATGTAGTCGAGAATTCTGATGGCCGCATAGTCGCGCCAGGCGAGGGAGTCAAAGACCTCGCGCCCAGCGTCCTTGCCCTTATAATATTTGACCGCTGCGGGGTTTTCTTCGAGGATTTCCATCACCCAGTTCCGAACGCCCACTAAGGCCTCGGTCTCGTTGCGGGCGTTTCGCATGATCTTTTCGAGCATTCGGTTTTCACCGAGCAACTGGCCCAGGAGCTTGTGCGATTTTGTGTTGATCCCTATCGAGTCAAGGGAATGAGAGCGCGTCGTTGTCATGGCGGCTTCCTTGTGGTGACTATTTTTCGCGTTCAAGGGGCTCTACAAAGTAATAGGTGAAGCGAGTTTTGCATTTCACGCATTTTTGTTTCTCGGGGTGATCAAAGCGATTGGATCGTTGCGGCAGGTTGGTGATGTAGGCTTTGTCCATGCCATAGACGGTCACCAGGTTCTCGGCACCGCAATAAGGGCAGGTTAATCGCTGGATTTCCTCGTGTTGTCCCATGGTTTGTTCAAAGCACAGAAGGGCGGTCTTGTGCAAGCGAGGGATGTTCAAATTGTCAGTTTGTAGCCTACGCCGCGTAGCGTTTGGATGTGGTGGGGATTGGCGGGGTCGTCTTCCAGCTTTTGTCTGAGTTTGGCGATGAGGTTGTCGACTGTGCGGGGTGTGCCTTCGTAGTCCCAACCCCAGACCCGGTTGAGGATTTCATCGCGGGAAAAAACTTGTTCCGGCCGGCGGGCCAGTAAGAGCAGCAATTCGAATTCCCGGGCGCTCAGGTCCACCGGCTTGCCCTGACGGGTCACTTTGTGCGGGCCGGGTTGGATGGTGATCACCCCGAAGTGGATTTCGGGCTCATGGGCTTGTTCTTGCCGCCTGCGGCGCAGCATGACCTCGGCTCTGGCCAAAAGCTCGGGCAGCTCAAAGGGCTTGGTTACGTAGTCGTCCGCCCCCTGACTCAGGCCTTGAACTTTGTCGGTCAAGGCATCCCGGGCGGACAAGATGAGCACAGGGGTGTCCACCTTTCTTTTGCGGAGCTCTTCAAGCACCTGCATGCCATCTATGATCGGGAGCATCAGGTCCAGCACGATCAGATCGGGTCGCAGATCAAAGGCCGCGGTCAGGCCTGTTTCGCCACATGCCGCGGTGTGGACTTCGTGGCCACGATGACGAAAGTTCAAGGCCAGGCCTTCTCGCAAAGCGCCATCGTCCTCGATGATCAGAATGGTGGCTGACTGCTCGTCGCTCATTGGTTCGTGCTCTCGGTATTCTGTGAGGGCAGGCGAAGGATGAAATTGGCCCCGCCCCCCGGTTCGTCTTCTACCCTGACACTGCCCTTGTGGGATTTGGCCAGGTGTTTGACGATGGCCAGGCCTAAGCCCATGCCACCCTTGTGTTTCTGTCCGTCTTTTTCCGCCTGGAAGAAGGGCTCAAAGATTTTTTTGCGCAGGCCTCGGGGAACCCCCGGGCCCTTGTCGTGAACGCTGATGCTAACCGTGCTTTCCTCATCTTCGACCCGCAGCAGAATGTGTCGCGGGGCCGGGCTGTACTTGTAGGCGTTGATAAGCAGGTTGAGTACCGCCGTGACGAGCATCTTGGGCTCATGCAAGACCAGGGCCTCTGTTTGGAGCTGGGTTGCGAAGTGGGTGTCTTCCGGCTGAACCATGCGCGTAAAGCGATCGGCGGCTTCTTCCACTGCGGCTTGGACCGTGTCGAGCTCTTGTCCGGGCGCGGCGCGATCCTTTTCGGTGGAGCGCCAGGTGAGCAGGCGGTCGATCATGGCCTCGAGCCATTGGCTTTCGCGGACGATGATCTCTAAGCTTTCGCGGCTGCGTTCCGGATCGTCTTCCAAGGTGCCGGCCAGCAAGGTCTGGGCATACATGCGGATGGTGCTCAAAGGGGTGCGCAATTCGTGTGAAACATTGGCGGTCAGATCGTCTCTGAGCCTTGCTCTTCGTGCCCGATTGCCTAAGAGCACGGTCACGGTGACGGCCCCGCCCAAAGCCGCGGCGGCAAAAGAGATCCCGAGCACGCCCACCACCAAAGAGCTGCTGGCATCCCCCAGGGCCAGGCTGACAATGCCCACGGCGCTGGACAGCAGTACGGGCAGCATGACCCCGACACCAAGTAAGACAAAGACTTTGATCATGGCCGAACCTCTGAGTCCGCGTCCTTTGGGTCGCGGTGTGAGGTTCTTAGCATAGCAAGATCAGGGCCCGGATGGCCACAGGGCATGCCCGGCCAGGGGACTATCGAAGAGCCGCTGTAGCAGGCGCGAGCGAATTCTCGTTCGGCGCAACAATTCCGGAATCAAAGTCGTCAACTGCCTTTTCATCTTGTTAATGTGGTCCAATGGCTGGCTGACGCGACTCAACAAGGCGATGGGGGACATGGATGCTCCTTTCAGCTGGGTCTCGCTTCCCAGTCTGAAAGGCCAATGTCACGTTTCTGTCACGGCGGCAGAAATTTTGCGCCGGGTGAAGAGGCTCGCCAGATCGTCGAGCAGGCTGTAGATGACCGGGACGACCAGCAAGGTCAGCAGGGTGGAGACAATCAAGCCGCCGATGACCGCCACACCCATGGGCGAGCGCAGCTCGGAGCCGACGGAATTGCCCAAGGCGATGGGCAACATGCCGAAGATCATGGCCGCCGTGGTCATCAAAATGGGCCTGAGTCGAGTGGGACCGGCTTTGAGCAGGGCTTCGCGTTGGCTCAATCCGTCACGGCGGCGAAGAATGTTGGTGTAGTCCACCAGCAAGATCGAGTTTTTGGTCACCAGGCCCATGAGCATGATGAAGCCGATCATGGCGAAAATGCTCATGGGTTGACCCGTTAGATTCAACGCACCCAGGGCCCCGGGCACGCTCAAGGGCAGGGCTATCATGATGGTCAAAGGATGCACGAAGCTCTCAAATTGGCTGGCCAGCACCATGTAGATGATGAACACGCCCAAAATCAAGGCCGTGAACATGGCCGCGAAGGATTTTTCCATCTCGCGGCCCATGCCTCCATAGGATCGATGTGTGCTGGCCGGCAGAATCTTGGCGGCCACTTCATCGATGCGCTCCATGGCCTCGCTTTGGGCAAAGCCCTTGGACATGCCGGCGAAGAGCACGACCTGGCGTGAGCGTTGCTGCCGGTCGATTTGCGCGGGCCCCGAGCCTTCGCTGATGCTTGAAAGGCTGCCCAGATCCACGGTGGCACCGGAGGTGGAGCGCACCTGTAGGCGACTGAGTTGTTCGGCCCGGCGACGGGCTGAAGCCTGTAAGCGAACCCGCACTTCGACGTCGTCTCCATTTTGCCGAAAGCTTGTGGCTTTAACCCCGCCCACAAGGGCGTTTAGGGTTTGACCCACGAAAACCGTGGGCACGCCCAGGCGGGCAGCCTTTTCCCTGTCGATTTTTACCTGGACTTCGGGTTTGCCCGCTTCGTAGCTGATGTCAAAATCACTGAAGCCCTTAATTTTTTTCAATTCGACCACCATGGCATGTGCTTGCCTTGCGAGATCGTCAAGATCGTCTCCGCGCAGGTTGTACTCCACCGTGGCCGCCCTGACGCCTGCGTCCCGAGCCATGAGGCCGAAGGAGTTGATCAGGATTTCGGCACCCTGCACGTCGGCCAGATCGCGGCGCAATTCTTCGATGATTTGCTCCTGGCCGACTTGGCGTTGATTCTTGTCCCGCAACTTGACATAGACCTTGCCCAGGTGTTGCTTTTTCTGCGCGTCCGAACCCACCTGGGTGATGGTGGCAACCACTTGTTCATGCGCCCGAATTCGTTTGGCCACGGCCTCCGCCACCTCTTCGGTCTTCGCAAGCGCCGAACCCACGGGCAGTTTGACCCGTACGTCCACCTCGGCCGTGTCAACGGCACCCATCATTTCGGTTTTGATGCCGCCGGCCAAGTGGATACCAAGGCCGAAAACACCCAGGGCGAGCAGGATGGTCAACCAGCGGAAGCGCAGCGCACCGGAAATGAGTTTTCGATAGCCCGCGTCCAGCCCGTCGAGCAGCCATTCCAAAACCCGATAAAACACATTGGGGCGGGTGGGTTCCTTCAAATAGCGGGAACAAAGCATGGGGGTCAGAGTGAAGGAGACGAACATGGAGATAAGCACGGCTATCGCTACGGTCAGGCCGAATTCGTAGAAGAATTTGCCCACCATGCCCTGCATGAAAGCCACCGGCAAAAATACCGCCACGATGGACATGGTGGTGGCCAAAACGGCCAGGCCGATTTCTCCGGTGCCGAAACGGGCTGCTTCTTTCGGCTTTTTGCCTTCCTCCACGTGCCGCATGATGTTTTCCAAGACCACGATGGCGTCGTCGATGAGCAGACCGATGGACAGAGACAGGGCCACCATGGTCATGGTGTTGAAGGTGAAACCCATGAACTTGATAAAGGTGAAAGTACCGATGACCGAAGCGGGGATAGCTGCTGCCGCGATCAGCGTCGAGCGCAGGTTGCGCAAGAACAAAAAGACAATGGCCACGGCAAGAAAGCCGCCGAAGATCAGATCGAAGATCACGTGTTCGAAGCTGACCTTGGTGGGGGTGGTGCGATCCACGATGAGCTGGGCTTTGTGACCGGCAGGGAAGCCCTGTTGGAGCTCTACCAGGCGTTCCTTTACCCGCGCGGCCACCGCAACCGAATTGGTGCCGGATTGCTTGCGCACAAGCACCGTCACGGCTCGGCTTCCATTGAGCATGGCCGAGTCCCTGCGCTCTTCCATGCCGTCTTCGATGCGAGCAACGTCGCCGATGCGGATGGATCGGCCGGCTTTCTCCATGATTTTGAGTTGCCCGATCTCTTTGGGCGCGGTGAATTCGCCTAAGACCTTGATCGAGGTTTCGGTGCTTGAGGTGCTCAGGCTTCCGCCGGGAAAGTCCAAATTGTTGGCGGCCAGGGTCTGGATGACCTCGGTGACCGTCAGGCCGGCACCGCGCAGGCGCTCGGGATCGATGGAGACTCGCACCTCTCGCTCCTGGCCGCCCACGATATCAACCGAACCCACGCCCGCAACAGTTTGTAACTTTTCCTTGACCTCTTTGCGGGCAAATCGGGTCACGTCGGCGGCTGTGCCCGGGGCCTGTACCGCCAAAGTGAGGATGGCTTCGGCATTCAGATCCAATTTTTGCACTTGGGGTGAGTTTGCGTCTTTGGGTAATTCGTTCAGGATACGTGAGACCTGATCCCGAAGATCTTGCAGTGCCTGGGATACCTCTACTTCCATCTCGAACATCACCATGACGCTGGAAACATTTTCCACGCTGATGGAGCGCAGCATGTCGATGCCGGCCACATTGCTGACGGCTTCTTCTATTTTTTCCGTGACTTCTTGTTCCACCGTTTCCGGATCGGCCCCCGGATAGATGGTCAGGACGGTGGCCATGGGCGCGTCCACATTGGGCATCATGTCCAAGCCGATGTCCTGGTATGAGAACAGGCCGAAGACCACCAGGGCGGCGATCATCATGCTGGCGAAGACGGGACGCTTGATGCTGACGTCGGCGAGCAACATTTTAGATGCCTGCCTTTTGTGCAGCCTTGCGCACGCGAACCTTCTGGCCATGCTTGAGGTCGGCCAGGCCCGAGGTGACGATGCGCTGGCCCGGCTTGAGGCCTTCGAGCACCAGGCTGCGGGTGTCGGTCTGCTCTCCCAACTTCACCAGAATGCGCTGTAAGGTTCCCTCGTGTTCCGCCATCACATAGGGCCGGTCTTCCGGGTCTCTTGCAATGGCCCGTTTGGGGATCAGCAGGGCCTCATCGATTTTTTGGCGCAGGATTTCCAAGCGGGCAAAGGCACCTGCCTTGATGGCACCATCGGCGTTGTCCACGCTTACTCGGATTTCGAAGTTTTGCACTCCGGGATCGATGGCGTCGGATACGAAAATAACCTGGCCGACTCTTTCCACGTCCGCGGAGTCGATGCGCACTCGAGCCTGCGCGCCGACCTTGGCGAAGGCGGCCTCTCGCTCGGGCAAGAAGGCCTGTACTTCAAGACTCGAAGTATCGACGATTTTCAGCAGCATGGTGGGCGGCATGGCGGGCGCGTATTCGCCCACTTCTTTTAAGACCATGGTGATGACGCCATCGTATGGGGCGCGCTGGGTGGCATCACGAAGCGCCTTGCGGGCCATGCGCAGGCCCACGGCGGCGAGATCGCGTTGGGCGACGGCACCATCATGCTGGGCCTGGACCTTGTCTACGGTGGCGCCAGGCACGGCTTTGCTTTGACGTAACCTGGTAAAGCGCTTGAGTTCTCGTTCGACCGTCCGCACGCCCACTTCGGCGGCGGCCAAGCCCGCCTCGGCCTGCTGCACACCAAGAGCGAAGCCGCCGGCGTCTAAGCGCAACAAGACCTGGTTCTTTTTGACCCGATCGCCGCGTTTGACTTGAATGTCCACGATGAGACCTGGCACCGAGGCCGAGAGAAAACTGGCCCGAACCGGCAGGGCCGTGCCCGTGGCTCTGATTTTGGAGTTATGGCTCTCGGGCTTGATTTCCTGAATGCTGACGATGGGCGCAGGCGCCTCAATCGGGGCCTTCTCGACAGAGCCTGCCTTGGCCTTGGTTTCGACCACCGGGTTGCAGGCGCTTGCTCCAATCAAGATCATGCCTGAGATTAGGCCAGCCAAGAGCTGTTTTTTGCTTGTGTTTTTTCTTGTGGTCATCGTTTTTCTCCGGTGGCTTTTCTCAGGGCTGCTTCGGCCATCAGGTATTCGTAGTTGGCGTTTTCTTGTTCTACCCGGGCTTGGGTCAAGCGCATTTGGGCGTCCAAGACCTCGGTGGAGGTGCTTTGCTGGGCGGCGAAGCGCTCTTGTTCCATGCGCAGATGCTCTTCGGCATGGCCCATGCCGTTTTTCGCGATGTCGATGCGCTCGGCCGCCTCCGCCAGTTTCAGCCAAGCTGCCTGGACCTGCAAAGCGATGCCTCGCCGCAATTCCTCTTTGGCTTTTTGAACCATCGAGAGCATGACTTCGGCCTCTTCCACTTTGTAGTGGCTTACGCCCCATTCCCAGACATCCCAGCTCAAGACGGCGGCACCAATCCAAGCAGGTGGCGCCATGATCGAGCCTTCGTTGTGTTGAAAGGAGCCCACCAGGACCAACTGGGGCAAGTAACCTTGCCATCGGGCCTTGACGCCGCGTTCGGCTTGTTGGCTTCGAATGCCGAGCTCGGCAAACTCGGGGCGGTTGTCCTGTGCTTGTTTTTGGACTTGCTCCAGCGCGGGCCGATCGGCGGGCTGGGGCGCTGTCGGGATTTTCAGATCAGGCAGCGTTTTGTCCGTGGGCCAGTCCATGAGCATGGACAGTTGCGCCCGGGCCAGGCTTGCTCCATTTTTGCTGGTGGCCAGTTGGCCTTTTAGCTCAAAAAGGCGCACCTGGGCTTGCAGCAACTCCACCTTGGAGATGAGCTCGGCTTCAACAAAATGTCGGGCCTGGTCCACGTGGGCCTGAACCGTCTCGATGGCTGTGCCCAGGGCCAGCACCCCGGCATCGGCCTGTAAGGCTTGCAGGTAGCTTTGTTGCACCTGGTAGCGCAGCTCGTCGGTCTGGCGGATTTTGACCACGCGGGCCAGGGCCACGCCCAGTTCCGAGAGTTTGTATCCCTGGTAGATGGCCCAGAGCGGGGTCAGGGGTTGGACCACCCGGGCCGTGATGTCCACGTTGTAGGCTTCGCCCGCGAACATGTCGGGCAGGGATTGAAAAACATCCACCATGACGTTATCGAAGGGATCGGCACCTGCAAGCATTTGCAGCCCGGCCAATTCTTCCTCACTCATGCCGCTGCCGCCCATGCCGGGGGCGGCGTCGAATTTGGCTGCCGAGAGCTCGAACTGGAGCTTGGGTCCGAATTGCCCACGAGCCTGCTTGCGTCGGGCTTCGGCGGCTTGGATTTCTAAGTCAGCGCTTTCCAATCGCGGGCTGTGTTTCAGGGCGTGCTCTAAGGCCTGCTCGATGCTCAGGGTTTCGCCGGCCTGGGCCGGTAAGGCGAGCAGCAGGCTCAGCAAGGAAGCCCAGAGCAAAACGGGCCTTGAGCTATTTTTGTGATTTTTCAAAGATGGACTCCTTTGAATCTACTGCTGGTCGACCGCTTGTTGCATGCCGCGGATGAGCAGGCGGGCAAGCTTGTGGGTGACCTGGATGATGAGTTCGGGGTTTTTGCCTTGGATGAGTGCCTGAGAAATGCCGCGCATGGCGGAGGCCACGGTAAGCACAGCCAGATCTATGTTTTCGATATGCAGTTCGCCGGAGGCCACGCCCTCTTGAAGCAATTCTCGTACCTTGGCGCTTTCGTAATCCAGGAGCTTTGGGATGAGGTCCTTTGTGTACTGAATGATTTCCAAGAAATCATCGATGTCCATGTTTTGCTTGAGGAGCGGCGCGAAGGCGGCCAGCCACATTCGGCTCAGGCGTTTTTCGATGCTGCCGCCCTTTTCAAGTTCCGCCCGGATGTCTTCCATGAGTCCTTGGATTTCACGTTCCGCCGTGGCCCGGATGATCTCTTTTTTGTTTTTGAAGTAGTAATACAGACTGGTGGTGGCCATGTCGGCCCTGGAGGCGAAGTCTTCCATGGTGGCCTTGCGAGGGCCGTACTTGAGCAAGACCTCAAAAGCGGCGTCCAGGAGTTCTTCGCGTTTTTCGTCTTTTTTGACCATGAGCATTTCGCCTTCAAGAATTAGAAGATTAGAAGCGAAAGCTCGAAATACCTATTTTCTAGGGTTTTGTCAATGATTTCTTCGGGGAGGACGGGCTCGATGGCTCAGGGGGCAGTCCCGCTGCAAGGTGAAAAAGCTGGGGGTGGGCAGGCCAATGAGCCCTAAGTCCACGTAAGTCCAGCCCAAAAGAAGCTCCACGGAGTCCTTGTGAACCGCCACCAAAGGATCCCGCATGCGGCCGGTGGGATCCCAGGGCAGATTGCCGCCCAGGCCGTAGTCCAGCATCAGGCCCTGTCGAGCCCCGCCCGGCACCCGGTACGAAGTGGCTGGCACCACCCCATAATGACCGAAAGTCTGTGGCTGGCCGTCTCGTTTGCGCTTGGCTTCGTGGGGTGCGTCCAGGCCATTTTGCTCGAGCTTGACGTTCCAGCCGCGCAAGGTGCCAGCCTCTTCGTCGCGGCAGAAGACCTTCTTGAATTTGAGCCAGGTGAGCTTGACCGCGAGCTCGGGCAGGCCAAGGGAAACGCCCAGGTATTCGGTGTTGTCCAGCATCGTCGGATCGATGGGATAACCCAGGCGCAATTGCTTGGCCAGTTCACGCCGACTCATATTCTGAAAATCAATCGCTTGCAGCATGGGCGGACCCCTTTGTTGTTCAAGGAGGTTTCAGCATGACAGTTAAGCCCTGCAAGGATCAAGTCCGCTTGTGGCCAAAGAAGAAAAGACTGTACAATATCGATTCAGGAGAAATGTAATGTCTTGGAGGAGGTACGGATGAAGACCCTTCGCTGCATGGCCGTGTTGATTTTGGTCGTACTTTTTGTAACACCGGCACAGGCTGGGTACGAACGTGATTTTGCTCCGGGCAGCCTGATCATCCCCATGGATTTGAGCTATCGAGATCACGGTATGTTTCAGGCCTATGGTCTGGTGTTCCAATTGCTTCGCAACGGCATCACCGTGTATTGGACCATCGATCCCGACAAGGTATGGCATGCCGCGGACTGTGATACGGACGGCGATGAATGCGCCTGGGATTGCGCCGAGGAGGGCTCCGGCGTCAAATGTCCCTATCCGACCGCGAGCCCGGATTTCTATGTGGCGACGAGCATCGTCTGGGATGGCGAGGGACAGGCCAACCCGGGTGATTTGATTGCCAACCATGGCTATCGGGGCGGACCCTTTGTCATCGACAGCGCAGATGCCGCGGCCGCGCTCGACATCATCAATGCCTGGAACGACGAGAGTCTTTGGGGAGATAATCCCTGGGCTCAAAGAACGGTTTTTAATGTGGTCAGTGTTCATGAAAACACCGCTGCATTCAGTGCTTATGTTCGCAAGGAAATGGTGGCTGCGCCCACCATCGCGGTTTTCGCCGATGGCAACGAAGACATCGCCACCAAGTATTTGCGGGCCGCGGGCATTCCGCAGTCCAATGGCATGGAGTTTCCGGCCTCCAAATGCGGCGATGATGACTGCGGGCCGGGCACGGACAACCCGGACATGCTCACCGTTCCTTCCATCATGGGCGATATGGGCACTTGCTCCGCGCCCAACTACGATCACAAAAACGGCGCCCTCTTTACCGCTGACGGCGTCCCCGCCTATTGCCAGATCATGACCATGCATTGGAACGTCAGCGACAGAGAAAGCGTTGAATGCAACGGTGGTGGCTGTCCCGCCACTCAGGCCGAATGTGATGGCGAGGTCTTTACTTACCACGGACACGAAGTCGTCGCGGAAGTGCGGCAGTTCCTCCAGTACCCAGTGCATTTCTTCGCCGAATGCCAGGCGGTCAACGCATACGAGAACACGGTGCCCAACCCGGCCTGGCCCTTTCTCGACGATGCGGATCGTCTGGGGCATTTTTTGACCACCATTGGCCATTCCCCGACCTGCACGGGCGACAACGATTGCGTGGGAACCGACACGGACTACGAATGCATCGCGGGCGCTTGCGACGATGGCGCCAGGGATTGCTGCCAGCCCTCGAACGAAAAAGAAATGGGTGCCGGCTTTTTGATAGCGGATCAGCCGAACGGAAACGATCTGAAAATCTTTTATCCCGAGATCCCTTACAACCAAATGGACGGCTTTTTTCAAACGGTGGGGGGCTCAGAGCCCGCTTACAATCTTTCCGACTATCTTCAGACCAACTACAAAAACGATCTCGACGTGACCTTCATCACCGGCCCCAACGGCCCAGGAGATCAAGACGTCTGGATGACCGGCTTTCTCGACGGCGATTGCTGGATCGGCTGTGATGACGACACCAACCCCAATTGTGAGCAGGGCGGCGGGGACTGCAACAAGGGCAAGGTCAGCTATTTGGGTGGGCATGCCTACAAGGTCGATTTGCCGCTGAGCGATTCGCCTGACAGCCAGGGCACCCGCTTGTTCCTGAATGCGTTGCTGGAGGCTGACTGCGTCACCACCCTGGGCCAGCCGGCTATGTCGGTATCTTTCCAGGGCGCAAGCGGCATTCGGACGGACAGCTTTCCGGCCGAGGCAACCTATGTTGCGCGTTTTGCCAACAGCGGCTTGGGTATTGCCTTGGATGCCGTGCTCCATCTCGAAATCCCGCAGGAACTTAGCGTGGTCGAACTGCAGGCCGGCGGAAGCGAGGTCGGGCAGATTATCGAATGGACCCTCGGTTCCATCGGCAGTCGTGAGTCCGTACCCGGCGATCCCTTGTCTTCCGGCAGTCGCTGGGCGGACCTGTCCTTTCCGCAGGCGGGTGAGTATGTGCTGCAGGCCAGCCTCGACTATCGGGTCGGCGCCAGCCAAATGACCGCGGGTCCGGTGAGCATCACCATCAACATCGGGCCGGATGTGGAAGCCACCGACGCCGGCATTTCGGACGGCGGAACAGACCCCGTAGATGGTGGCTCGGATCCCACGGACGGAGGAACAGGCAGCGACGGGGACACCGCCACCTCAGACTGCGGTTGCCAGGCGGGTCACGGCCCCCAGGGTCGCCTTTCCTTGCTGCTGTTTTTGGTCTTTCTCGCCACCTTGAAGGCAGTCGGCACCAAACAAGCCTAGCCTTGTTTGCTTCGACCAATCACGCTAAAACCGAAGCATGAACGAGCGCAATCTCACCCAGCATGTGGGTCTGGTCAGTACGAAGGATCGCGAGCAGGTCCTTGGGCAAAGTGGGGCTGTGATCTGGCTGACGGGTTTGAGTGGCTCGGGTAAGTCGAGCATTGCTTACGGTCTTGAGCGACGTCTTGTCGATGCGGGCCGAGCGGCCTTTGTGCTTGATGGCGATAATTTGCGTCATGGTCTTTGTGCGGACTTGGGATTTTCTCCTGAAGATCGGCAGGAGAATATCCGCCGGGTGGGCGAGGTGGCCATGTTGATGGCCGAGGCGGGCCTTTTGGTGATGGCCAGCTTCATCTCGCCCTATCGCTGCGACCGGCAGAGCCTGCGCGACCAATTGCCGCCGGGGCGCTTTGTTGAGGTCTTCGTGGATGCGCCTCTGTCTTTGTGTGAAGAACGAGATGCCAAGGGGCTTTACGCCAGGGCGCGGGCCGGTGAGCTTTTGGAATTCACCGGCATCAGTGCGCCTTATGAAGGCCCCGATGCGCCCGAGTTGCACCTGAACACCGACGAGCTGGATATCGACGGCTGCGTTGAGCGCCTGTGGGCGTATTTGCAAAGCGCCGGTTTGTTCAAGGCCTGAGGGAGGGTCAGCGTGAGTCCCAGTGTTCGAATGAGTCATTTGGATCAGCTTGAGGCCGAGAGCATCCACATCATGCGTGAGGTGGTGGCCGAATGCGATCGCCCGGTGATGCTGTATTCGGTGGGCAAGGATTCTTCGGTGATGGTGCACCTGGCCGGAAAGGCCTTTGCGCCGGGTCGCTTTCCCTTTCCATTGCTGCATGTGGACACGGGCTTCAAGTTTGCCGAGATGTATGCCTTTCGGGATAAGTTTTGCGCGGAGATCGGCGCGGACCTGCGGGTCTATCGCAACGAAGAGGCCATGGCCCAAAAGACCAATCCTTTTGATCTGGGTACGGCCGCCTGCTGTGGGCTCTTGAAGACCCAGGCTTTGTTGCAAGCCCTGAAGCAAGGTGGCTACGACGCGGCCTTTGGCGGCGCTCGTCGGGAAGAGGAAAAGTCCCGGGCCAAAGAGCGCGTGTTTTCTTTTCGCAACCGGGCCGGGCAATGGGATCCCAAAAACCAGCGGCCCGAGCTTTGGAGTCTTTTCAACGCCCGCCACGCCAAGGGCGAGAGCATCCGTGTTTTTCCTTTGTCCAACTGGACGGAGCTGGATATCTGGCTCTATATCCACCGCGAGAAAATTCCCGTCGTGCCCATGTACTTCGCGAAAAAGCGGCCCATGATCCGACGCGAGGATCAACTCATCCCCGTGGAAGCGCCGGTGGAGCCACGCGAAGGCGAAAAAGTCGAGCAAGTCATGAGCCGTTTTCGAACCCTGGGCTGTGTGCCCTGCACCGGGGCGGTGGCGAGTGAGGCCGATAGCGTGGAGAAAATCGTGGCCGAGTTGATGACCACGCGCCATTCCGAGCGCATCACCCGGGTGATCGACTTTGATCAAGACGGCTCGATGGAGTTGAAAAAACGCGAGGGCTATTTCTAATGCCGGCCTCCATCGACAAACTCCTGGATGCTCATGAGCGCAAAGACCTCTTGCGGATGCTGACCGCCGGCAGCGTGGACGACGGCAAGTCCACGCTCATCGGTCGCCTGTTGGTGGACTCCAAGGGCCTGTACGACGACCACCTCAAGGCGCTGGAAAATGACTCCAAGCGCGTGGGCTCGGCCGCGGCGGGTGTGGACTATGCTCTGGTGACTGACGGACTTCGTGCCGAACGAGAGCAGGGCATCACCATCGATGTGGCCTATCGTTATTTCTCCACACCCAAGCGAAAATTCATCATCGCGGATTGTCCCGGTCATGAGCAGTACACCCGCAACATGGCCACCGGGGCCTCGACCTGCGATCTGGCCGTGATCCTGATCGACGCGCGCCAGGGCGTCTTGCCCCAAACCCGAAGACATTCTTTTATCGCGTCGCTTTTGGGGATCGATCACATCCTGGTCTGCATCAACAAAATGGATCAAGTGGGCTACGACCAGGCGGTCTTCGAGCGCATCCGCGCCGACTATGTCGACTTCGCCGCGCGTTTGGAGTCCAAGGATTTTCACTACGTGCCCATCTCGGCGCTT
>JAUVAM010000105.1 GCA_030591745.1 Deltaproteobacteria bacterium | reverse complement strand
CTCATGGCACCCATGATTATGGTTGCTTTGGGTAGACTGAGGTCATGGCGTGTGCCATCCAGGTGGCGGCCAGACGGCGGGGCAGGATGTGCTGGCGGAGGGTTGCGGTCAGGCGATTGAGCTTGCCGGGCACGAAAACAGGGCCCTGGTGCAGGTGGTCCAGGGCCTGGGTAGCTACCTCCTCGGGTCGCATGACCAGATGTGGGCTCATTTTTGGGCGGCTGGTTTGGAATCCCGGGGTGTCGGTGGGGCCGGCGACGAGGGCCAGCACATGGACGCCAGTCGGAGCCAACTCAGCCCAAAGGGATTCGGCCAGGACCAAATCGAAGGCCTTTGAGGCCGCGTAGCTTGCCACTTGGGCCGTACCCCCCAGCCCGGCCAAGGAGGTCATTATCAGCAGACCACCTCGGCCCCGAGCCACCAACTGGGGAAGGAGCATGCGAAGGTTGGCCAATACGCTGCGTGCGTTTACGTCCACGGTTAACAGATGCTCCTCGATGGAGGTCTCCAGGAAGGGTCCCACCACCGAATGAGCTGCGTTGAAGATAAGCAGGCCCAGGTCCAGGTCTTTTGTGCTTGCTGCCAGATCCAAATGGCTGTCTGGCTTGGCCAGATCCAAGACAATCGTCTTGGTCCAGATGCCTGGTTTCCTCAAGGCCTCGCTCAGCTTGTCCAGTCCATCTGCGTCCTTGTCTACCAGGACCAAGTTCAAGCCTCGGCGCGTCAATTCAAAACAGTAGGCACGACCGATGCCATGGGCGGCGCCGAATACCAGAGCCCAAGGGCCGTAGCGGTCGTGAAAGCTTTGTTTGCTCATGCGGGAGCTCATGCCTATTTTCCTTTGCGGGTCGGACGCAAACTCAGCGTCCCCAGGCCGAAAGAACGGGTCGGGAAGATGCCGTGGCTCACGCCTCGCACATCTTCCAGGGTAAAGAAGGCGCTTGGGTTGAATTTTTTGATGAGGCCCAGTGCTTTGGGTACGTCTTTGCGTCGGAGTGCCATGAAGAGCAATTGAACGGGCCCGAAAGCGCCTTCTGCTTGCACGACCGTGCAACCCAGATCCTCCCTGTGAAGGGTCTCGACCAGTTCCGTGGCTCCATGTCGGGTGATGACTCGAAGCAGGTTCATGCCCATGGCCAGCTTGCTTTCCAGCCAAATGCCCACATAGTTACCGGTGGCGAAGCCTGCCGAATAGGCGAGCAAGTGTGGCCAGCCATCCAGGTTTTTGAATATCTCTCCGATGGCCAAGAGCCAGATGAAGACCTCGAAAAAGCCCAGCAGGGCGGAGAGCAGCTTGCGGCCTCGGGACACGGAGATGATGCGGAGGGTGCCGAGGGTCACGTCCACCACCCTGCCAAGAAAGATAAGACAAGGTATGAGTACGTAGTTCGTCCAATCGAATTCATTCATGATGCGCTCCAGAATCGGGAGGATGACAAGGCCAAAAACGGGTTGTACAATACGCGTACATCGACTCATTTGGGAGGTCGCATGAAAAGAGAAGCTTTTCAAGATTTCTATTCAGCCCCCGTGGCCCAATGCTACGGCTGTGGTTATGCAAATCCTCACGGGCTTCAGATTAAGAGTTACTGGGAGGGTGATTATTCCGTCTGTCGTTTCATGCCGAAAGAGTTCCATACGGCCGTGCCAGGCTATGTCTATGGTGGTTTGATCGCCTCGCTGGTGGACTGCCACGGTACGGGCACGGCTGCGGCGGCGGCCTATCGGCAGGCCGGTCGGCCCATGGGCTCCGAGCCGGAGCTGCGCTACGTGACCGCCTCGCTGCAGGTGGATTTCTTGAAGCCCACGCCCATGGGCGTGGAATTGCTTCTCAAGGCCCAGGCGGAGGAGATCAAGGGGCGCAAGGTGATCGTCACCATGAATGTGTTTGCCGGAGACGATATCTGTGTCAGGGGTCGCGTGGTGGCCGTGTTGGCCCCGGATAGCATGTTTGCTAATGTTTAGTCGAGCGTGGCGAAGGATTTGACCAGTCGATCCAGGTCAGGTTCCAGGCTTTTTTTCTCGCCACCCGCCTCCAGGGCGAAGATCTTATCGCCTTCCAGCACAAGGCCCAGCATGTAGAGGTGCTCCGTTCCCTTGAAACGCTTGGAAAAGAGCATCCAATGGCCCTGGCCCCGGGGCGAGGTAAAATCGCCCTCCTTGATGGCTGCATAGCCTCGGGATCGCACCAGATGCTTGCTGGCTGCTTCGCTCCAGAAGGCCAGCGTGCCGCGTTGTTCATCTTGGTTGCGAAATTGGTTCAGAGCGACGACCGAGGCTTCCGTGGAAACGGCCTTCAGCGTATACGCCCAGTGCTCATGTGCTGCGTAGCCTTCGGGAGGCTGCATGCTGACGCAACCGCTTCCCATGAGGGCCAGCAACAGGATGGCTGAGTATTTTGTCATGGCGAGTCTCCTCTCAGTCCAAGAGTCGTTCAAGGCCGATCATGTCCAGCCATTCCCAGGGCAGGTTGAATTGCCTTTTGGGGCCGGCTGTGGCCAGACGGAAAGTGACGTGGATGGTAGCCAGGGAGATTTTTTTGGCCAGAAGCCGCAGTTGGCCTTCCATGGCTTCGATTTCTTCCAAGACCCGGGCGATTTCCTGCTGCACCGCCAGCTTGTCTTTCAATTCGCCGGCTGATTCCTGCAGTTTCTGCAATTGGGCAAGGTAGTTCTTTTTTGATTTCAGCCTCAAATCCATATCCACATAGCGGGCTGTCACGTCCTCGGCCTGGATGCGGGTCTGCTGATCATCAATGCGGCCCATGGCCCGCAAAACGCCTTCCGCTTCGGAAAAATGTTCGGCTGGCACCCGCACAGTGATGCGGTTTCCATTGGTTTGCTCCATGTAGCCGCCGACTTTTTCGGCCCAGGTAATCCATTCGCGGGCCGCGGCCTGCATTTCATAGACGTCCACGGTGTAGCTGCCTGTGTAGACTACCTGACGGGGCTTTGGGGCCTCGGCCGGGGCCTTGGTCTCTCCGGTTGCCTGCTGCTTGGCGTAGAGCACCTTCCCCTTGGTGTCGAATTCCGCCTTGCTGTAATCGGACACTTGAGTCGGGGCGCTCATGGGCGCCATCATTCGGCCTTTGCCCGACATGGCACTGGCCGCGCAAGACTGAGCCAGGAGCATGAGGCTGATCGCTCCCAGGATCCCAAACGTTTTTGCTGGCATCGCTATCTCCTTATTGGGTCCATCCATCAATAGGTCTGAGCATGAAAAAGCGCCCTGTCCTTGTCTGCCGGGCTTCATGCGGATAGTATCTGTCAGCATGATAGCCTTCAAGTCGATTGTCGTTTTCTTTGCGGGATGCCTGCTTCTGGCGATCAGCTGCGTTAAGTCGGGTGAGCTGCCTCAGGGCAAGGCAGGGTTTGCTCCGAAGGTGATCTACAGCGATCTCGATGGCACCATGCTAAACGAACAGTCCGAGATCCCGCCACGCAATTTGGCCGCCGTGCGTCGTTTCCAGGCCCAAGGTGGACTTTTTGGGATCGCAACCGGTCGGCTGCCTGATCGGGCTTGGACGATTGCCCAGGCGCTTTCGGTGGACCTCCCGGCTGTCTTCGGTAACGGCGCGGTTATTCTCAATGCCGATGGCAGTCTCTTGCGCATGAAGGCCTTTCATGATGTCGACAAGGTAAAGGCCTTCTGCGAGCGCATCAATGAGGCCGGCTGCAGCTATATTTATACATCCATCGGGCATGCCAAGAGTGGTCAGGTGCGCATGCTGGATGGCAGTTGCCAGGCGCCCGTGGAAGCGGGTTGGGGTGTATTGAAACTCAGAGCCCGTAACTGCAAGGCCCACGACAAGCTCTTAGCCCAAGTCCAGGCCTTGAATAGCAGCAGCGGATGCAGCATTTTGGAGTCAGGCACCGGGAAATACCGCGGGGTGAGCATTTCAGCGCCTGGGGTCAGCAAGGCCGAGGCCCTCGAGCACATCGCCAAACTGCACAAGCTACGAACTGAGGACATGGTGTTTTTCGGTGACAGCGGCAACGACGTGGATGCCCTGCGCTGGATTCAAGCAGGGGGCGGGCGCTGCTACGCCATGCCCAACGGCACGCCCGGCGTGCTGGATGTTTGTCCTCGTCGCGCTCCCGCCAGCAACGATCAAGCCGGCGTAGGGCAAGCCATCGAGGCCATGCTGGCCCACGAGAAGGAGATAGGATCATGAAAAGCAAGCATTGGTGGATGATTTTGGCGCTCAGCGGAGCTTTGAGCTTGGTGGTGGCGTGTGGTGACGGTGATTCTTCCGTCAACTGCGACGTGGACGAGGACGGTTACCTGGCCACCAGCTGTGATGGTGATGACTGTGATGACGGTGACTCCACGATCCATCCCGGGGCCGCCGAAATTTGTGATGACAACGTGGATCAAGATTGCAATGGGGCCGATCTGCAATGCGATTGTGACGACGCGGATGCGGACGACTATTTGGACACCGCCTGTGGTGGTGATGACTGCGACGATGGGGACGCGAACATACACCCCGGCGCCGTCGAGACATGCAACGGCATCGATGACGATTGCAACGACACGGTGGATGACATGCCGCCTCTGACTTGCGGTGTGGGCGTTTGTGCCGTGGAGGTTGCGGCCTGCGTGGAGGGCCAGTTGCAAGAATGCCTTCCTGCCGAGCCCACCGAAGAACCCGAGGCTACTTGCGACGACGGTCTGGACAACGATTGCGACGGAGATGCGGATGGGGCTGACTTCGATTGTTGCGAGGATGGAGACGGGGACGGCTATTTGGATGCCCTGTGCGGTGGCGATGACTGTGATGACGCGGACGCCGAAGTCCATCCCGGTCACCGTGAAGTTTGCGGCAATGACACCGATGACGACTGCGATCCGGCCACTGAAGATGTGGTGGATGCGGACGAAGATGGCGCGGATTGCACGGTCGACTGCGACGAGAACGATTCTGCGATCAATCCCTCGGCTGAAGAAATTTGCATGAATCTGGCCGACGACAACTGCGATGGATTGATGGACTGCGACGACCCGACTTGTGAGGGCAGCAACGAATGCCTGCTCTGCGGCAACGGGACCCTGGACGGACTGGAGGAATGTGACGACGGCAACGAATGTCCGATGGACGGTTGTGCGGGTTGCCACTACAGCCAGACCCTGGTGACCACTTCATTCCAGATCGATTCGGTTGTGGCATACGATCTGGATAACCTGGATGAGGACGACAACATATACACCGGGGTGGACAACGTGATGGCCTCAAGCACGGCGCTCAATGCCTTGCTGAATCCCCAGATGGAAGGCAGCGTGGACAATGGGTTCTTGATTCAGATGATGACCGTGACCGATTTGGACAACGTGCCCTATAACGGCACCGGTACCCCGGGCTATGAATCGGATCCGGAAATCACCGTGGTTTTGTTTGCCGGCGTGGATCCGGATTGCCCGGCCAACCGTGATCCCGTGCCCTGGCTGGATGAGAGCAAGGCACCCATGGACTTTTATTCCAACAGCGATTACTTCGGCATGCCGGAAAGCGTCGACTGCAGACCTTCGGTGCTCATCGGGGAAGAACACGATTCGACCAACGGTATTTATCCCACCAACAGCGATTCCGCTCAGCCCGATGCGCCATACGTACACCTGCACAAGGAGACCATCGTAGTGGATACGGGCATGTTGGGCATGCTTGAGATGAAGAACGCCTACGTTGAGGGCACTCTGCTGAACAATGGGCGGGAGATCACGGCCTTGACCGATGGACGCATCGCGGGCATCGTGCCGGCATCCTTCTTGGCCGCCGTGGATCTCAGCACCCAGCCCTTCATCGGTGCCAATTGCCCTACGGCCTTGCATGCCATTTTGGCTTTTGTCGGCGACATCGATCAGGAAGCGGAATTTGAGCAAGGTGTCGCCATCGACACCATCGTTTTTGAAGGGGGCGGCGGTTTTTGCATGAGCCCCCTTGTCATCGATCACTGCGTGGACGGGGAAACCCTGGATATCATCGCCGGGCCTGAGTGCTACACCGACCCGCGCATCGGGGACGGCTTCAGCGCCGGTTTCGCGGTGGAGGCAATCTACGCGCGGATAGTGGAGCAAGTATCAGGTGCGGTTTACTGCCACTGAGAAGCTAGATTTTCTTAAATAGGCTGGTGGTTTTTCCCGGCTGAATCACTACCCAAATGCTTGTTTTTCGCCCGGCTTCCTTGTTGACCAGCCTGAGCTTATGTCTGCCCGCCGGTAGTTTGATATCCAGCAGAGGCGTGATGCCGAGCTTGCGTCGTCCCAAATAGACCGTGGTCCAGGGTCGAGTGTCCAGACGCAAAAGCCCTTTGGCTCTGCGTATCGGAGGCCGGCGTTTGGGTGCGAAGTTGAGGCGGATTCGCTGACCGGCTCCGGCCACGACCGACTTGGTTTGGTCCAAGTGGCCTGTGCAGCGTACGGTGACCTGGTGCTCCACGCCCGCCTTCAGGGTGACTTCCTTCAGGGGGGTTTTGCCGGGGACCTTGACGTTGTCCAGCAAGAGTCGGCAGCCGGTGGGTCGGCTCTCTACTTCCAGCAGACATGTCTGTTTGCTGGGCTTGTCGACATCGGGCATCGAGGCTGCATCTGCGGATTTATCTGTAGATTTATTGGTACTTGCATCTTTACCCGCATCTGCGATGGGTTGAGACCCCCCGTCCAGTTGCTCGCTTGGCCCCTTGGCGTCAGCAGAATCGGCGGGTATAGCCGGATCCCAAGTCATCACCATGAAGAGCAATCCAAGGCCGACCAGGATACCGGCGAGAAGGGCGCTCACCAACCAGAGTTTTGCCCTGTTGCCAGGCGAATCGGCGTTGAACTCGGACAAGCTTGTTTTGGAGAGGACCTGATCAGCCACCGATCGCGATGGCATGCTTTCGCCGGTCTCGGGTTTGAGGATTTCTAAAGAGAGGTCTTGGGCCCCGGATTTTTGCAGCTTCTCCAGTAGTTCTTTTTTGGTGCGGACCCGGTCGGCGAACAGTTCGTGCATGAATGCCGCGATTTCCGCGGGTCCAACCGCGGCACGACTGTTGCGCAAATATTCCCTGAGCTCAGCGGCCATGGCCTGGCAGGATGGATAGCGATCATCGGGCTTTTTTTCCAGGGCTTTGCTCGCAATGCGCTCCAACTCTGGATGCACTTCGGGGCGTTTGCCTCGAATGGGCGGCAGCGGCTCGTTGATCAAGGCGTGGATTGTGGCCCCTTCGCTGTCGCGCTTGAAGAGGCGTCGGCGGGCCAGCATCTCCCAGAGCACCACGCCCAGACTGAACACGTCGGCGCGCGAATCCAGGCTCTTGGCCAGGCACTGTTCGGGTGACATGTAGGACAGCTTGCCCTTCATCGTGCCCACCTGGGTTTGGTGGACCTTGCTGACCGCCTTGGCCACGCCGAAGTCCACCAGTTTCACCCCACCGTTGAACAAGACGATGATGTTTTGGGGGCTCACGTCCCGATGAACAATCTGCAAAGGCTTGCCCGACTCGTCGCAGAGTTCATGAGCGTAATGGAGGCCATCACAAATGCCGGCGAGGATGGATGAGGCCAGTTCCGGTGAGGGCCAGTTTTTCCGGTGGGTGGATTCTTTGGCCAGAAAGGCAAGGCTTTCGCCCTCCAGGTACTCCATGGCCATGTAATACTCGCCCTGTTCCTGTCCCAGGTCGAAGGTTTGGACGATGTTGGGGTGGTTGAGCTTGACGGTGATACGGGCTTCGTCCAGAAACATATCCAGGAAGCGCTTCTGTTCGGCCAGATGGGGCAGGATGCGCTTGATGACCACCAGGCGTTCGACACCTTCAATGCCCGTTTGCCGGGCCAGATAGACCTCGGCCATGCCGCCGGTGGCCAGTTTGGCCAGCAACTTGTAACGCCCTAAAGTCAGGGGCTTCTCAGCCATGGCCATAGTGTAGGTCCAAGTCGGTGACAGCGCAAATTCTCTACCAGCTTGTGCATTGCTCAGGTCTGGGGGCCATGCTATTCTTTGTTTATACTTGATCGATCAGGGAGTTTTCATGCGCTGGATTCCAACGTTGGTGTTCTTTTCTTCCTTGCTGATTGCCTGGCCCATTCGTGCCCAGCCCCCGGTTGAGGAGGCGGAAAAGGCTATGCAGTCATTGAAGTATAAGGTGGCCATGGGTTTGGCGCGACAGGTTGTAGAGTCAGATCAGGCAGGTCCGGAGGATTTGGTCAAGGCGTACCGGATTTTGGGCTGGTCTTCGGCCGTGACAGGCCGCAAGGCGGATGCGGTATTGGCATTTCGCAGGTTGCTGAGTCTCGATCCCAAATTTCGACTGGACAAGGGGGTCTCGCCTAAGATCCGCACCAGCTTTTTCCAAGCCGTGGGCATGGCGGTGGATGACAAGCCCTTGACCTTGCAACACGAACAGCCTGTCGTCGGGGAGCAACTTGGGGGGCTCAAGATGCGGGTTCGCTTGTCGGCGGACCCTCTCTCCTTGGCCAGGGGCCTGAGGTTCCGTTATCTTTTGCCCGACGGTAAGACCCGGGATGTGACCGTGATGGTGAAAGGTCCGCGCAGGGTCTCCTTCAAATTGCCCGATGACTACAAGCAAGACATATTTCAGTACTGGTTCGAGGCGACCAACGAGCATGGTGCGGTTTTGGTTCGAGCGGGCAGCATGGAGCAACCTTTTGAGCTCAAAGCCAAGGCGGTCGCGGTGGTGCTGAAAAGGCCCGAGCCTGTACCCCAGCCCGATCCGCTTAATCCCGCTAAGATTGAGGAGGGGGACAAGACTGAATGGTACGCCACCTGGTGGTTTTGGACCGCGGTGGGCG
>JAUVAM010000013.1 GCA_030591745.1 Deltaproteobacteria bacterium | reverse complement strand
GTCGAGGCTATACTCGACGCATGCGACACCTCCTCCTTTGGACCCTCATTCTGACTCTCTGCGGATTTTCGAAGGCCTGTGAAAAAGAGGAGGCTTCCGGACCTGGCACCATGGAACCCATCCAACCCAGGGGCCGAGTCCATGACAAAAGTGCCCTGGCTCAGGTTCAACTGCCCTCCTGGCCGCCCTTGGGCAGCGCCGGCGTGGATCTGGCCAAGCTGCCTCGATCCTATCGCAGGGGCATGGCGCTTCTGGCCGCGGATTCGGACAACCTGGCCATGGCCGAGGCGGCGCAACATCACGCCCTGGCGCTGCTCAAAATTCCCGCGGACCGCCCCCTGGGGCATGTACTGCATGGCCGGCTGCAACTCGTCTTGGGCCGCAAGCCGGACGGACAGATCTTGGACGGCAACTTGGCGATTGCTGTGCAGGACTTCCGCTCAGCCCTGGAGGCAGATCCAAAGTGTTACGAGGCCATCTTCCATCAGGCCGATCTGGATCTCAAAGCCAAGCACATGGCCAAATACGACGCCCTGGTCAAAAAGGCCCGCGCTCTTCGGCCCGACTCGCCGGAAACCCGCTGGCTTGCCTTGCGACAAAAGTCGCGCCTCATCTCATGGACCGACTGGCTCCAGGAAGCCGAAACCCTCCTCGCGGATGCCCGGCACCCGGACTTGCTACGACAAACCTACAGCCTGGTGGCCCAGAACTACCGACTGCGCGACAACACGGCCAAGGCCTTGGCCATTCACCAGGCCATGGTGGACCGACTGCCCGAGGATCCGGCGGCCATCACCCTTTTCATCGAATGCCTGTTGGCAGAAAGGATGCCTAGCCAGGCGCTGGAGTTGACAAAGCAACTCGAAAAAATCAGACCTGGACCGACTACGGTCCGGCTCAAGGCCAAAACCTTGACCCACAATGGCAACCAATTGCTGGGTCGCAAAAAGGATTGGGATGGAGCCGAGGCATGGTACCGCAAAGCCATCGAGCTAGAGTCTGAGCAGGCCGAGGCCTGGCTGGGGCTTGCTTTGACGCTGAAGATGAGAGCCCAAGAGACCGACTCGGAACAGGACCAGGCCCGGGCCCTCCAGGCGGCCAGCAAAGCCAAGCAGCTGGATCCCGGCAACCGTCAAGCACGCTCGCTATACGAAGAACTCTTCTACGCTCGGCACCCATAAAACCAAGTTGGTCCAATCAAACCAAGGCGCGCACCACAGGCAAGATGCTGCCGGAAAAGCTAACAGGCGTCCCCTCGAAGTCATCGAACATGTAGTTAAGCTTCTCGAAAAAATGCGGTCTGGCAGAATAATCCAACCCCGAAGGCACAGGACCGAACTCCTCGATACCCAGGAAGGCGTCCAAACTTCTCGGGCCGCCGGTCAATAGGCCGAGGGGCATGAAGCCAAAACGAAAGGCCCAATCGAAATACTTAAAAAGGCTGGCCTGGGATGGATAGGCTCGGATCAAGTCCCACTTGCTCGCCAGTTCCTGTGAACTCAGCTGGATACGCATCCGCTGCCCCCGGTAAAGGGGGTGAAAGCGCATGGCCAGCGCATAAGTGTACTCGTAGGCAGGCACATGAAAGAAGGGAATGGAGACACCGCTTTCCTCTTCCATATCCCGCAAGGCCAGATAGGTAAAAAAGTGACAGAGATCGTGTTCGGGCTGGCCGCCCTGCCAGGCCAAGGTCAGCACGAAATCGGGTTCGAGCTCCCGGACGACCTTGCTCACGGCCCGCCGCATGTCTTCAAACAGGGCGCCCTCGCTCTCCCAAGTCCCCTGCCCCGAATGCAGCCTGCTCATGGCTCGGTAGATGGCCACCTCTGAAAAATCCAAGTTCCGAACTCGCTGGGGGGAGACGCCCAAAAGACTTGCCGCCTCCATGCCCTCCGCCTTGCGCAACTCGCCGTATGCCAAAGGTTCAAGTTCAGAATCAAAATAGCGCCCGTCTGAGTTGGTCAGCCAAGCAATCCCCAACTCACCGCCAATCCGCTGCAGCAAACCTGACTGCGTAACCTCGTCATCGTGGTGGGCCAAAACGCAAAGCGGCCTCTTGAAATTCGCCTCAGCAAGGAAAGCCAGCCCATTCTCTAACCCTCGTCGATGATTGCGCGCAAACATGCCCAGCCCTCCGAATAATTCCGATCGCAGCATATCAACGAAGCTTGTCCACCAGGGCCCGGCTGAGCCCATCCAGCCCGGCCGGCAGGGCATCCAGGCCACAGGCTGTGTCCACCGTCACCGCGCCTTCGCTTGCCACCTTCGTCAAATCATAAACGGTGCCAACCAGCTTACATGCGGAACCTGCCTGAATCAGTTGTACCCTCAACATTTTCTGAGCAGCGAGGGCACGACCCAACTCGATCTGGGATTCCGATTCCACAGCCTGACTGAAGCTCTCTCGCTGCTTTTCCGCAATGGCGGCCTTGAGTCTGGCCTGCGGCGTCACATTAAAACGACCCGTCTCGGTCAACTTGGCCGACAAGTACTCGGTGAGTTGCTCGACATCGGTGGTCCGCAGCATGCCCTCAGGTGCCCGCAATTCGAAAACGACGATGACGATGCGATGTTCACCCGTCACCTCGGGGCTGGGTCGCAACCTGGAAAGAGCCGCGCGGAGCTGGCTGCCCAAAGTTTCCAACTCTTCCTGGTGCCGCTCGATGAGACCGCCCAGGCCCTTGCAACCCGCCGGCAAACGCTTGCCGTCACCCATGCGTGTACCCACGGGGCAGGCCTGGACTTCGGCCCTCAAGGTGAGCTGTGTATCCGCCGGCCGCCGGTGCACCACGGCCACATAACGCCGAAACAAAGTGGCGTCTTGGCCGTCAACCTGGCCATAGAGGAAGTTGATGTCCACCCATCTGGTTTTCAGCACCCCGGAGGGTTCATCCATATCCGCCGTCTCTTGCCCCAAAGCGGAGAGCTCTCGTTCCAAAACCTCCAGCGCCAAAGCCGCCGGGCCATCAAAACGCACAGGTTTCTGAGTATGCACACAGCCGCCAACCCAAACCGCCACCAAGACCCAAGCACCAAGCCACATCGCCAAATTTCGCATCTCGTCTCCAATCAGAAGCTGCAGACGCTTAGAGCGTCATGAACCAATTGATGCAAAGCTCATTGATTTGCGCATTGTAGTAACGGCAATGAAGCGCATCGGGAAAACTCTCGTGGACGCAGTGGTGCGCCTCATCAGCGTCGAGGAGTTGGCAGAGGCCGACGAAGGGTGCGCCGTCCACCACGTCGTTTTCGCAGCGCTGGTCCAGATCATCCGCCCAAAAGCCGCCTTCGGTGATCAACTTCCAATGAGGCACGGCGAAATCCCCGGCCGTCACGCCATCCGAAAAAACGAAGGCCCCGTTCTCCTCGACGACGATGGAGTCGAAGGACACGCAGTCGCCCTCGGCGCAATCTCCTGTGTAGGGGATATGAACATGCGCGGGATCGCAGGCGCACTGACCTTGCGGGCTATCCTGGCAGGCATGGCCCGGCATCGGCTGGACCACCGTATACGCATGGACGATGCGCCGATGCCGAGCGGCACATGACGGGCCCGTGCCCTCGCCGACGAATCGATCCTGTCTGCCGATATCCACCACCCCATCGCTCATGCAAACCGCGGTCTTCCGATTGCCCAACCAAAGGGCATCCTGTTCGTAGCGGGCAGCCACCACCGGATAGCGGGTAGCGCCCATGCTGCAACCACCCATCAATAGGTTCTCACCGTTCCAGACGGCCAGCTCACCCCCAGGACGCAGGCTCTGAAAAAGCGAATCCATCACCGCTTCGTCACGCTCCGGTGCCCCCAGCGAGCCGGGCAGGATCTCGCCCGGGTAAATGGGTTGAACGCAGGCGGTGACGAAACCGGGCTGTGCGGCCAAAATTTCGTCTGACATCTCGGCGAAGCCCTCCAGGTCGCAATGTACCGCTGCCCAGAACAGAAAGAGATCGTCACAGGGCTGCTCCGGAGAGCAGGCATCAGCGCGATAGCGAATGCGAAGCTGACAGGCGCCGCATAGGGGATCATCGGCATGGGCACCCTCGCAACGCAGATTGAAGGCCTTGCATTCTTCGAGATAGATCGCCGCCGTATCCACCACACGCGCCTCTTGATCTGCCCCGGAGCCCGCGTCGTCGCCTGCGTCCAATCCAGCATCCACCGAATCACCAGCATCCAGGCCGGCGTCTGTTGTCGGTCCGTCGCCATCCGAACAGGCCACGGGCACCCAGACCGCGAAAAGCAACCCGGACAGGATCAATACTCCACGCCGCATCAAAACACCTCACTCTGCCAATCTTTCCCCGAGCCAAGTTGAAAATTCATGTTCGGGACGATAGACAGTGAAGTAGGCCAAGTCAACCTGAAGCCGACGGGCCGCGGCCGGGGGCTCTCCATGGACCCAATTTCCGCAGAAGACAAAGACTTCCTGCACGAGAATTTCAAGCGATTCGGCACAGCATGGAATGGGGGGCTGACGGATTTACAAAAACAGTATTCCATCCGAATAGAAAAAACCGAAGAGGCCTTCGAATTGAACCTTCGCCATCGGTCCAGGGCGGCAGTCTCTTATGTGGTGACCGTGGATCGGGAAACCGGCGGCATGTCCAATACCGGGGAGCAACTTCCCGAGGCCAGGGCCTTGAATGCAGAAGAGCTGGACAAAGCGGACGAAGTACTGCGCGCATCCAAGAGCTTGTGGCTGCTTGAACCCGACAACCAAAAAGTAATTCGCCTGAACCTTCGAAATGGAATCGAGGCCTTGGCTAAAGACCCCCGGCTGGCAAGTCGCTTCTACAACGGCCGGGAGCAACTCTTTCCCTGCAAGGTGGAAAGTCGGATGCTCGACGGGATCGCCGTCTTGTATTTCGTCAACCCGGAATGGGGTGGGGAGTTGTTCTGCGTGGCGATTGAGCTAAACGACAAGCGCATTGTGGACGTAGCGTACGTGGACCTGCCGCCCATGAAATTCAAACTTTTGGGCCCAAAGGAAAGAACCTTTTTCGACAAGTCCCTGCGAAAGCACGGAGACTTCGGTGTCTACGGAAATTTGAAGTCGGGTTTTCCGAAGCTGGTACGAGACTTCGATGTAAGCATCGACGAAGACGAAAAAGACTACCACCTCAACGCCAGCCCCAAAGACGGCCACGGGCATTTTTTCTCCATGACCATCGACAAGGTCAGCGGCGAGATTCGCAACGTGATGGCCGGCCACGAGGACTCGGCCGACCTCGATTTCGACGAAGAACCCGAGGAATTCGACGAAGAGCCTCCAGAGTAGGCAGGTTCTCGTCCTGAGTGTCCGATTTCCGGACACGGCCTGCCATGACGCCATTTCAGCCTGGTGACATGAAAACCTGTGAATTCAACGGGGTAGACAGAAGCACACCCTGGCACATGCCAATTGGCATGATGCCTGCTACATTAAACCACTCATGAGAACCAAAGACACCAAACCCGACTTGCGCCAAGCGCTGAAAACCCACTTTGGCTTCGATGCCTTCAGGCGCGGCCAGGAAGAAATCGTCCAGGCCATGCTCGATGGCAAAGACTGCATCGCCGTACTCCCCACCGGCGCGGGCAAATCGCTCGGTTTTCAGCTGCCGGCCGTCATGGGGAAGGGATTCTGCCTGGTGATCTCGCCGCTGATTTCCCTGATGCAAGATCAGGTGGACGCGCTGACCGAGCGCGGTCTGCCGGCCACCTACATCAATTCCACCCTCGAACCAGCCGAACTCAATCGGCGTTTCGACGGGCTTTGGGCCGGTCGCGACAAGTTGGTTTACATCGCCCCGGAGCGTTTCAAGAGCGAACGATTCTGGCGCCTGCTTGAACGCATCCCGCCCGAACAGGTGGCGGTGGACGAGGCCCACTGCATCAGCTCTTGGGGGCATGACTTCCGGCCCGACTACTTGGAAATAGGCCCGGCCCTTGCTCGATTGGGCCACCCGCAAGTGATCGCCCTGACCGCCACGGCCACCGCCCAGGTACGCGACGACATCATCGAACAACTCGAGTTGGGCGCGCCCCCGCGATCCGAGCCCAAAGTGCTGGTGTCCGGTTTCTTGCGCCCCGAATTGACCCTGGCGGTCAAGCGCACCGCCAACCACGTGATCAAGCTCAAACGAGTGAGTCACATCTTCAAGGAGCACGGCACCGGAATCGTTTACTGCGCCACCCGCAAGATGGTCGACCGTGTGACCGGCCTGATGAAACAAGTGGGCATTTCCTGCGTGGCCTACCACGCCGGCATGGACGACGAGGCCCGAAAAACGGCCCAGGAGCGATTCATGAACGGCCAGGTGCCGGTCGCGGTGGCCACCAACGCTTTCGGCATGGGCATCGACCGGTCCGACCTGCGAGCGGTCGTTCACTGGGACCTGCCCGGATCCTTGGAGGCTTATTACCAAGAAGCCGGGCGCGCCGGTCGGGACGGAAAGCCGGCCCATTGCGAGATCCTGTTCAACTTTGCCGACGTGCGGACCCAAGAGTACTTCCTGGAAGGTTCCAACAATCAGAATGAACGGGCCAAGCTCAAAGCGCTCTTGCGCTACATCGACGGGCGCGCTTGTCGCCACGCGACCATCCTGCGCTATTTCGGCGATCCGGACCATCGAAAGCTCACCGACTGCGCCGCCTGCGACAACTGCCTGCGCCGGGCAGGCAAAGACGACACCGACCGGCGCGCGCCAAACGAAGAAGAGTGGCTACAAATCCAAAAGACCCTCTCCTGCGCCGTGCGCATGAAGGGCATGTGGGGACGGGCCAAACTCATCCAGGTACTCGCCGGCTCCAAGGACCAAACCCTGCTATCAACCGGCCTGCAGGAGCTTTCCACCTACGGGCTTCTCCAGGACATGGGCAAAAACCGCATCCGGGCATTAACAGATGCCTTAGAAGACGCTCGCTGCCTGGAAATCGTCGGCGACGACTTTCCCAAAATCCGCATCACCGCCCAGGGCCAACAAGTCATGCGACGAGAGATCGAAATCAAACTGGCCTTGGCCGATCCCAAACCCAAAAAGCCCAAACCCAACAAAACCAACAAATACTCAGATGCCCCCACCGATCCCCTGCTCTACAACGCCCTGCGCGCATTACGCAGCGAGCTGGCCAGCCAAAACCAAATCCCCGCCTTCCGAATTTTCTCCAACAAGACCCTCAACCACCTGGCCGAAGACGCCCCAAACTCCGAAGAAGAACTCCTTGAAGTCAAGGGCATCGGCCCAGCCAAAGCCCAGCAATTCGGCGAAGCCATCCTGAAAATGATCGCCTCGGCAAAAAGCCCCTGAGGGGGGGGCCAGCACTTACTGCTTGCTTGGCGAGGGCAGGTCGCGTTTTGTCCACAAGGGGGTGATTTTGCCCTTGCCTTTCAGCAACGCTCGAACCATTCCAATGGCCGTTTTCTCGTAATTCTCTGGCGTCAGGTCTGTCTCGGTCAAACTGCGGCAGGAGCGATCCTGTAGCCCATAAATATGCGCCCTGAGCTTAGCGCCTTTTTTGCGATCGACTGGCAGACTCAAGACGATGACGATCTTGGGTTGCATAAACTCCACAAAGCGCCGCCACAAAGCCTGGGACAACTCCTGGGCACAAGCAACAGCCACCGGGTTCTTCGGCCCGAACCCACCGTCGCCAACACGGGTGGTGCAGGCCGAAATGCCCTTTCTCCAATCGGCCTCAAGCTCTTCAGGCCAAAATTTCGGCATCGGCACATCCAAAAATCCCAGGGTCAGTTTCGATATCCCGTGAAAAAAATCGTACTCAAGCGCGGCGTTCTTGACCTTGTAGCCATTTTCGACAAGCAGCTCACGCACGTCGGGGGTAAAGTTCCATGGGGAAACAGACATCAGCGCCAAGCCTTTCCCCTCTTGCTCACCAGCACTGACCGCTGCGGCGGAGAGAATCGTCGCCATCAGGAAAAAACGGATGCACACACGCATAGGGTCCTCCCTCGGTTATTCTTTCGCCAATTTGATGATCCACCAAAAGAAAAGCCCAGCAAGTGTTTGCTGGGCTTCACTAAGTGCCGGTGGCCGGACTCGAACCGGCACGAAGTCGCCTTCACTGGATTTTGAATCCAGCGCGTATACCAATTTCACCACACCGGCATCTGCCAAAGAACTCCGATCCTTTGTTAGGACCGGCAGCTTATGTAGCGCAAAAGTTTGGGGGCGTCAAGCCTCGGATTCGACAGCCTCGGATTCGACAAAGGACCAGGCGCAACCGGGAAGAGTATCCTGGCCCAATTTCTTGAAATCCGCTCCGTTGAGCTTCTCGATCCGAATCGCCGGGTTGAAGGTATGAACGAAGCCCTCCAGATAAGCCATTCGCACCGCCCGACAAGGAGCATCCGGGTCCGCGCCCGCTTGGGCCCAGGGACAGACTTGCACCGCAAAACGCACCTGGTCATCGGCCAACTCAAAATGCTTGTGCTCGACGGCCAACATCCAGCTGGAATGCTTCAGCGCCAGAGCCAGGCCCATCAGGTTCCGCTCCGAAAGCTCCAGGGCCTCGATCAGCTTGAGGGCCTCGACGGCACCCAGGTCCCGCTGCACTTTGATCTGTAAATCTTCGGCCACGTCCGCACCGAGTTGCTCAACGATTTGCCGATGATACAGGCCATCCACCTGGTTGACCGCCTCGACGTGGGATAAAAGGACCTTCAGAAGCTGGTTGGACGGATGTTGCAAAAGCATTTGCATGTCCAGCTTGCGCGCCAAGCTGGGTCCCCTAGCTTTGTCGTCCGAACTCGCCATACCAAGCCTCTCTCTTTTTACTCTGTCCCCGATACTATTGGCAGCCCGCCTTCCTGTAAAGTCCTGCGAAAACACATGATTTTTCCTTCTATTTCAGCGACATGACGCGCCTTGACAGAGCCAAAAGCCCATGCTACCGTTCGAAAATCTTAAACAAATAAGATTGATTGAGCAGTCAATCACCAACGACCGAAAAGCAGATCAACATTTTCAAGGAGGATATGGACATGACCCCGAAAGATATCTTTACCGACAATCTCCCTACCGCACTCACGAAAAAAGGCGACGACGTAACGAAGGTCAACGCCATTTACCAGTTCGACATCACCGGCGACACCGGCGGCAAGTGGTGGGTGGACGCCACCAAGAGCGGTGGCGAAGTGGGCGAAGGGGACAACGAAGGCGCCAAGTGCACCATCACCATGACCGACAGCGATTTCGTAGACATGGTCACCGGCAAGCTCAATGGCCAGATGGCCTTCATGACCGGCAAACTCAAGGTCAAAGGCGACATGAGCCTGGCCATGAAACTCGGCTCCATTTTGGGTATGTAGTTTGTTTGTTTTTACCCTGAAGGCCGTCCCTCTTAGGGGCGGCTTTTTTGTTTGGTCTTGCTCGTCGCCCTGATGCGATCTTTGCGGGCGCGGTACAATGACCATTCGGCAACGCAGGCCCCCTTGCCCTCGCCTGCCTCCCCTTCGGTCTCCACCCGCATTTGAAGCCGCTTGATGGCCCGCGGGCCTTCAAAAAAAATCAGCAACTGATCTCCCTTGTTGCGCCCCGGCAGTTTGTACTCGCCCCAGGCCATCACCCCCCAGGGAGGACGATACTTGCCGTCCAACTCCAGGGTCATGGGCTGTTTGCGACCGTTCAAGCGAAGATGGATGCGCTTGATGGCCTGGCTGTCCTCGCCACAATTCGGCACCAACCTGAGCGCCCGAACCGCCACCGCCTGGCCAAAGCTGGCCTGCAACCAGGCCTTGTCACCGGCCGCCGCCCCTGGACGCCAGCCCGTGTCGAGCTTGCCGTCGCAGGCCTTGTCCGCGCCGTGGCCAGGCTGTGCCGCTCCCGCAACCAGCTTAGCCGGCTGCAAGAGTTCAAGAAAATCCACATACTCATCCCGGCTCTCGGCGTAGCGACCGTCCCGCGCTTCGTAGATGCGTTCACGGATGCCAATGATCACCCAGACCGGCCGACCGTGGGCATCGATGAGTTCCAATCGTTTGGGGTTTTCCCTGACCCAAATCTGAGGCCAATCGACACCCGGCGGCCCCATTTTGAAACCAGAGACCTCGCCACCCAAATCCACCAATCGCACCGGTTTCCGGCCCGCCTCTTCCTCGGGATGCATTTCCCAATAGCGAGAAGCGAATATCGGCTCAAGTTTATCCTGCCTCACCTGGAAGAGATGGATCCAATGCACGGCCTCGTCAGGATTGTCCTCCATCACGTCCAGCAGGAAGGCGGGCCTGTCGCCCAAGCGGAATCCGTCCCAGCGATGCAATGAGGAGGCCGGGGAAGGCAAGGAGCGCCAGAGAAAACGAAAGCTGCCCTGACCCAAATTGCGAAAAGCGGAAACGCCCAAACCCGAATCCGAGCGTTCAACCACCAGAGCATCATCCAGGCCATCTCCATCGATGTCGAAGGGTTGCTCCCTCACCACCTCCCGGCCACTCCGCCGGAACTGGATGAAAGCCTCCGAACCATAGAAGCCATCGTGCTTGCGCTTGGATGGCGACAATGAAGCGGGCAGCTTGACGGCGGGCGCCTTGGGTTTGGCCTTGCCCTGGAGTACCCCAGGAACCAACAACACGCCCAGCAACACTGCGCAATACGCCGCAGCATAAGAGGCCCTAGAAAAGAGGGCCTCTAACACTGCGCAATACGCCGCAGCATAAGAGGCCCTAGAAAAGAGGGCCTCTAAGATCAGAACAAAACGCATTTCAAGCATCCTCCAGGCAGATGGCCTCATGGCCACTGCTCGGTTCTTCGTACATGGCCTCAATGAGATCTCGGTAGCGCACCACCAGCTCCTGACGCCGCAGTTTCAAAGTAGGCGTAATCTCGCCGGCGTCCAAGGAAAAGGGGGCCGACAGGATGGCGAAATTGCGCACTGTTTCCCAGGCGTTGAGCCGCCGGTTGCAGGCATCCACCTCAGTTTGCAGAAGCTGCCGCACTTGTGGGTTGCAGAGCAACTCGCCGATACGATCAAAGGGCAAGCCCTGTTTCTCGGCAAAATGTTGCACTTGCTCGGGATCCAGCACAATCAATGCGGTCAAATAACGACGCCCATCGCCGCAAACCATAGCCTGGGCGATATATGGGCTGGTCCTGAGCAGGCTCTCGATCTGTAAGGGCGCCACATTCTTGCCGGTGGAGGTCACGATCAAATCCTTCTTTCGCCCCGTGACCCGCAGGTAGCCCTCCTCATCGATCTCGCCCAAATCGCCCGTATGCAACCAACCCTCGGCGTCGAGGGCCGCCTCGGTCTCTTCGGGCATGCCGAAATAGCCGGCCATGACGTTCCGCCCTCGGATGAGAATTTCTCCATCGGCGGCGATGCGCTCTTCCACCCCGGGAATGGGCGGCCCGACCGTACCCAACTTGATCCGCTCCGGTCGGTTGACGTTGGCCGCGCCCACGTTCTCGGTCAAGCCATAGCCCTCGACCACCGAAAGACCCAAACTCTGAAAGAACTCACCGATTTCCACCGACAAAGCCGCCCCGCCGGAAATCAAAAACTTGATGCGCCCGCCCAGTCTTTCTTTCAAGCCCCGCTCCAAGACCAGGCGATTGGCCAACCAATGCTCAGCCCCCAGGCGCAAACCCAGCGGCCCGTGCCAGTGGCGTTTGCGGGCCACCGTCGAACTCACGCCGCGCGCCCAGCCCACCATCCGCCGGAGGACGAAATTACGCCCCTCTATTTCCTGTAAAAATGAAGTGTGGAGTTGTTCCAAGATCGCCGGCACCACGGTCACGAAAGTTGGCCTCACCTCCAGAAGCTCTCGATCCAGCGCTTCCAACCCTGATGAAAAAGCGTTCGCATAACCGGCCGTGATACCAGCCAAGACCATGATGCGAGCCAGGATATGGGACAAGGGCAGGCAAAGAAGGTGCAAATCTGAAGCCTGGATATGCTCTTTCATCGACAGGGCCAAGGCCTCCGCCTCAAAGACCAGGTTGTCGTGGGTCAGCATAACGCCTTTGGGCTGCCCGGTGGTACCCGAGGTGTAGACCAAACTGGCCAGAGAATCCGGACCGACGGCTCGAGCCCTCGCGGCCAAGCCATCAGGGAATTCGGCCAATTGGGAACGCCCCGCCGCACGCAGATCGTCCCAGCGCATCTCGGTGGGACCACGGGTGGGACCGCGCATGACGATGACGTGGTGCATCTCGTGGTAGCAATGGGCACAGCGGACCTTGGCCAATTGAGACTCGTTCTCCACCAAGACGGCCACCGTCTTGCTGTCGGCAAGGATGTGCTGAATTTGTTCACCCAGAGCATTGGCGTGCAGAGGCACGGTGCAGCAACCCGCCTTGAGGATGGCCAAGTCGGCCAGCACCCATTCGAACCTGGAGCGGGACAACAGCCCCACCCGAGCCCCCAAAGGCAGCCCCAAAGACAATAGCCCGGCCGCAATCTCGTCGGTGGCGCGCTGCACCTCGGCCCAACTCAGGGTTTCCCAGGTACCGCCCACGCTGTGCATCAGGGCTGCATCATCCGGGCTATGGCTAGCCCGCATGCGCAGCAGTTCGATCAAAGTCTTGCCCTTTATTCCGCTGGCCATCAAACCTCCCGCCCCCGCAATCGCCGCCTCTAGCTTAGCCTTGCCTGCGGCCGGTTTCAAATTCAGGGAAATGCCGACGCCCATCCAGGCTTCGGCTGCCAAGCAGACTTCTGAAATCAGGATCATAGCCAACTTTGGAATGATGGCTGTACTTACTTGTAGGCAAAAGAGATCTGCGTTGACAGCCTCGGCACCTCTGGTCTAATAGTGAGAGCTTGAACCATGACAGGCTCGACATGGTGGGCCTTGGCCGGAGTCAGTTTGAAACCAAACGCGATCCAGCTCGAACGCTATGAAGTCCTCGAAGAAGTCGGGCGAGGCGGCATGGCGGTCGTCTACCGGGGCTACGATCGCAAACTGGACCGGGAAGTGGCCATCAAGGTGCTACACGCCCACCTGGCCTCGGAGGCGGAGAGCCAGCAACGCTTCCGCCTGGAGGCCAAGGCGGTAGCCCGATTAAAGCACCCCAACATCATCGAGATCTATGACTTTTCGGACACAGACGAGGGACCCAGTTACATCGTCACCGAGTTCATCCATGGCTCTACCCTAAGAGCCTTCGTGCAACAACACGAAGCCTTCTTTCCCGAAGTGGCCGTGCTCATCACCATTTTCATCTGTGAAGCCATCGGCCACGCCCACAGCGAGCAAATCATTCATCGGGATCTCAAGCCCGAGAATATTATGATCGATCAATTGGGCCATCTGAAACTGATGGACTTCGGAATCGCCAAGGTCATCGATCAGCAACAACAGATGACCCTGACTGGCACCATCCTGGGTTCACCCACCCACATGGCGCCCGAACTACTGGAAGGCAAGGAGTTGAGCTTCCGCTCCGATCTGTTTTCGGTGGGCACCATCCTGTACTGGTTGTCTACGGGCCAGTTGCCCTTCAGCGGCAACAACCCCCACCAGGTATTGAGACGGATACTCGAAGGCAGCTACCCGGATCCCCAAATGGTCAATCCAGAGCTGGGGATAAATCTCTGCCGCATCATCAAAAAGGCCCTGGCACAAGACCCCGAAGATCGCTATGCCTCCGCCGCGGCCATGCAAACCGCCCTCAGGGCCGAGGTGGCCGAGTTGGGCCTGGATGACGTGGGTGCCGAACTCAAGGCTTGTTTCGAGGATCCACCCAACTACATCAAGGCCATCAAACAGCGCGTGGTGCGGCATTTGGAAACCAGGACCGAAAAACTCCTGACGGCCAAGAAACACCGCCAGTGTTTGGAAGACCTGGATAGACTCTTGGCCTTAGACCCGCAACATGCCAGAGCCCACGAAATTCTCTCTCGGCTGCAGCGCCGCAGCCGATGGCGTCACATCAGCGGGCTGGCGGGCTTGGGTGCCGGCGGGCTGGCCCTATTGGCAGGGATCTTTTGGTTCTTGTGGCCCTTGATTGCACCCATCGACTCGGTCCCGGACGCAGGCCAGAATCCGGTGATACGAGACGCTGGCGTGGTCACAGAGGAGGACGCGGGATCCAAACCAGCGGCCGCCGACAAAACAAACAGGCCAGACGCTGGACGAGACGAGAAACAAGACGCGGGACAAGGCCTGGGTCCTGATGGAGATACGGGCCGGCCCAAGTCCAAGGGGGATCGACGTCGCTTCTTGTTCCGCGGCGACCGACGCAGCCCACGACTCCAACTCCCCAAAACCCGCCCGCATCAGGTGGTCATCAAGGTGGATCCCTACTTCGATCAGCTGCGCATCGGTGACAAACTTGTGGCGCAGCGTGATCGACAAAACGCATACGGTCAGCAATTCAAAGGCAAACTGAAGGCCGGCAAGCATCGTGTGATGATCGAAAACCAAGCCTGCCAAACCGACGAATTTGAGTTGGTGGTGCCGGCCAAGCCGCCATCGGACAAGCCTTTGGAGTTCCGACGAAAGCTTCGATTCCGACCTGCCCGACTGCTCATCGAAAGCCAATTATCGGACGCCTCGGTCTGGGTTAACGGCATATTCAAGGGCTCTGCCCAGGCATCCAAGGCCAAACCCATCGTCATCCCCATTGAAGGAGCCACTGGGCGACTCAAGGTCAAATTGCGCTTGAGCCACCCAAAAGAAGGCGAGCATCAAGTCCAGTTCAACGTACTGGCTGGCCGCCAAAAAGTGTACAAAGTGTCCCGGGACGATTTCAGCCCCAAGAAGACCAGCGGGGGCTCGCCATGATTCGCCTGCTGCTGCTCTTGATCTCCGCGGGTCTGCTTATGCCTACACAGGCCTTTGCGGATTCCGTGGCCGAACGTTTCGCCGCGGCCAAGCTGGAGTTCGAATACAAAAACTTCGACAAGGCCATCGAAAAGCTGGGGCCCTTGCTCAACCCCACGGCCCTACTCAGCGCCGAGGCCGACATCGTGGCCGCCCGGGAAATGCTGAGCCTGGCCCACTTCTATCTTGGCCATGAAAAACTAGCGCGCATCGAGTTCATCGAGCTTCTGTATCTCCGCCCCAAGCACAAGCTGGACGCCTTTTTGGTGCCACCTCCAGCGGTGAAGTTTTTCGCGGCCATCCGCAACGAACCCGCCATGAAAGAAAAACTCGAACGCATTGAGCGAGAGCGACAGGAAGCAGCAGAGCGAGAGAAGGAAAAAAACCGCCCCCCGAGCGTGGTGCGGCGCATCTATCTGGAACGCAGCAATGACACCCACTACCGTTTCCTGACCTTCATGCCTTTTGGGCTGGGACAATTTCAAAACGGCCATGAAGTGAAGGCCTACACCATCCTGACGGCCCAAAGCATGGCCTTGATCGGTTATACGGCCAGCGTGTCGCTCCTGGTGGCCCTGCGTGACAAGGATAGTAAATATCCAGCGGGACAACTTGATTTGGCCAAGGGGGCCTATGCCACCCAGTTTATCACCGGCGGAATCTTCGCGGCCCTGTGGATCTATAGCGCCATCGACGCCAACATCTATTACAGCCCCGAAGTGGTTCATC
>JAUVAM010000111.1 GCA_030591745.1 Deltaproteobacteria bacterium | reverse complement strand
GAACTCAGGGAATACGTCCACGCGGCCCAACAAATGGACCGAATCAACTTCTGCAAACACTTCACCGACCCGCTGCTGATTTCCGCCGCCGCGGACCTCAGTGAATTGGGCGAGGGCTTTCAAACCGCAAAAACCAATTCAAATCTGGATATCGATCCCAGCCGGATGCAAGCCCCCATGCCGGAAAATGTCAGCCCGGTGGTTGCGGTGCAGCCCCTGTTGAAAAATCGCGACGATGTGCGAATCGGCCGTCGGGAAGAAAATGACTTGGTTTTCAACCACGCCAGCATCTCCGGCGATCAGGCCGTCATCCACCACCTCGCCAATTCGAACCGCTATGCCTTGGAGGATCTTAGTTCGACCAATGGCACCCGCTTGAATGGCGTTAGTATTGAACCCATGCTCAAGGTGGGATTGAGGGAAGGCGATTCGATTACTTTTGGTTCTTGTACGTTTCTGTTCTACACGCCGGCTGGTTTGTACGATATGATTCGGGAGATCTAACCCCGTGTCGCCTTGCGACACGGGATAAAGCCCCCTACTGGTAAATCCTTTTATTTCACATGGTTGATTTGGTACTGTTGATTAGATGGTTTAGGGGGCCTAATACTCCCAACCAACCGAAATACCCCAGTGTATTGAGTTATCGAAGGGGCCGCACTGCATGAGGTCGGCCACCAGTTCTATGTGGTTGGGTAGCACGTAGTAGTCCAGTTTGTGGCCGAAAAATTGGTGGCCGTATGCCAGGCCCACGGAAGCCCTGAATCCCAAAGACATGAAGGAGCGCCCTGAATCAGCCCACATTTGGATCAGGTAGGGCTGTAGTCCCAGGTGTAAAGAGGCCTTGCGATAATCGGCACCCCAGGCCCAGCCGAGGCGCGCCTCCGGGCCCAGACTCCAGCCCTGGTAGTAATCCTGGCTGCCGTCGGCCAACTCGGTCCCCGTCAGGCACAGGTTGGCGGCAGGTCCAAGAACCCAAAACATGCCACCCGGGCCCTGGCTGCCGCCGCCCACGTAGCCAAGCATGCCCCCAAACCTCACAAGACTTGCGTCCTTGCCGTGTACAACCCCCACGCGAGCATGAACGTTCAATGGCCACCAGGACCGACTGGACATGGGATCGGCAGACGCCTGTGAGGGCAAGAGGAGTATTGCGCAGACTAGCAAGGCTGGATAGAACCGGCACATGGTCAATAGACGAATTTTGCCCCCAGGCATTCAAAATCGCATCAAGCCGCCCCCTCTCTCTCCAGAGAGCGGTCCAAGGAGCGGTACTGAATGGCCTCGGCCAGTTGAGAAGCAGCGATGCTCTCTTTTCCGTCCAAGTCCGCGATGGTGCGTGCCACCTTGAGGATGCGATCGAAAGCCCGAGCCGAAAGCCCCAAGGATCGCACCGCCCGTTGCAGCATGCTCCGTTCGGAGGGAGCCAGCTTGCAAATGCGCTGGACTTGGGCCGGGCTCATCTGGGCGTTGCACGAAGTCAGGCGGGTCTTTTTGAAACGAGCCTGCTGAACCTGTCTGGCCTCCACCACTCGCGTCCTCACCAGCCTCGAGGGCTCACCCCGGGCTTGGCCCACCAAATCCCGGTAAGGCACAGCCGGCACCTCTACCTGGATGTCGATACGATCCAACAGAGGCCCGCTGATGCGACTGCGGTAACGCTGAATGAGTTGAGGTGAACACAGGCACAGATGGTTCGGATCGGTTTGGTAGCCGCAGGGACAGGGGTTCATGGCGGCCACCAGCATGAATCGAGCCGGGAAACGCAGGGTCATGGCGGCCCGAGCGATATAGACTTCCCTATCTTCGATGGGCTGGCGAAGCACCTCCAGCACATTTTTGCGAAACTCAGGCAGCTCGTCCAAGAAAAGCACCCCATGATGAGCCAGGCTCACCTCCCCCGGTCGAGGTATGGAGCCACCTCCCACCATGCCGGCATCGGACACGGTGTGATGGGGAGAGCGAAATGGCCTCCGGGCCACCAAGGCTGAATCGGAGCGCATAAGACCCATGATCGAATAGACCTGGCTGGTCTCGATGGCCTCCTCGAAGGTCATGGGGGGCAGGATGGAAGGCAGGCGGCGGGCCAACAAGGTCTTGCCCGAACCTGGGGGCCCCACCATCAACAAATTGTGCCCTCCGGCGGCGGCCACCTCCAGGGCTCGCTTGACATGAGCCTGACCCTTAACGTCCTCCAGATCCGGCAGTTCTTCACCAGCGGCTTCGGCCAAAACCTGAGCCGGATCCACCACGATGGGGGCGATGTCGAGCTTGCCGGTGAAAAAGGCCACGGCTTCTTTCAGGCTACGCACAGGTCGGACCCTCACCCCACCCACCACCGCGGCTTCCTTGGCGCAATCGACGGGCAAAAGCATGTCCGTGATGCCAAGCTTGCGTGCCAGCACGGCCATGGACATGGCACCGGGGATCCGCCGCACCTCACCATCCAAACCCAGTTCACCCGCCACCATGGTCTTGGCCAACAAGGCACGCTGGATAGGCTGGGAGTCGGAGACCAGGCCGATGGCGATGGGCAAATCGAAGCCGGTCCCGCCTTTGCGCACGTCAGCCGGGGCCAGGTTCACAGCGATCCGCCGTCTGGGGAAATCCAACATGGAATTCTTCAGGGCCGATTCAACCCGTACGCGGCTCTCACGAACCGCCCCATCGCCCAGGCCCACGGTGGAAAAGTTGGGCAGGCCCAAGGCCATGTCCACCTCCACATCCACCCGATAAGCCTCAACACCCAAAACCGCACTCGAACAAACCCGCGCCAACATGCTGCCTCCTTCCTTCCCCCGGACTTTCTATAAAGACTTACTTGCAATCCCGGGGCCATCGAACGGCATGTATGGAATTCAACCACTTACAACTACGCCAATTTCACAAGTGTCCGGATTCCGGACACGGCAGCCGGATCAGACCTGTGCCCTGAGTTCACAAAATGAAGTAGAAAAAAGGGGACCAAAAAGGCAGGAAAACCCATATATTCAGCCGATGAACAAACTGGCAAGGTACTTGCTTTACTCTTGAGGCAGCATGTGGCAGCAACCACGCTCGAAAGGAGTCGACCATGAAGACCCTGACCTATTTGGCAGCCCTCGCTTTTTTTACCCTTTCATTAACAATCGCTTGCGGAGACAGCGAAGATCCGGGCACGGGCACCCAAACCCTCCTGGTGGTGGCCCAAATCACCATGAACAATCAAATCGACAACGCCTCGGACGCCAACGACTTCGACACCCATATACAAGTTGAAGTTCGGCGGGCGGACCAGCCCGTAACAGATGCGACCGTAAGCATCACCGACGACAAGGGTGTTGAATCCCAACTTGCGCTTGTCGACGCAAGCAAAGGCCAATACGAGATCGATTTGGTCGGCTATCGGGGCTCCTTCGGCCTGGACGTGGAGGCCGGCGAGGACAACGTACGTGGTGCCTTCCTCGATGCGCCGGACATCCACGTGCTGACTTCTCCCGAGCCCGGAGACCAGGTACCCGCGAACACGGAGCTCCAGGTACGATGGGACCGAGAAAACAAGGCCGATTCAGCCACCATCGAATCGAGACGGATGCAAAAAATCGAGATCGAGGACACGGGCGAGTACAGCATCTCGGCTTCGGACATCGAGGGCAGGCCTGATTCGGCTCAATCCGATCACGTCACCGTCTTCCGCAGCAAGCGAGTGGGTCTGGTCGGTGGTGTGGGTGGCTCAGAGATTGACATCACCCTCCGCAACCGCGTGGAATTTCAAATCTTGCCCGAGGAATAAGCAGAAAAGACTGTTGCCTACTGGATCTCCAAGCTGTGCTCATCGACCTGGCGACCCCCCAAAACGGCCAGATCGCAGTCGCATAAAGACACGGTCGGCAAAGCAGCTTCAGACCAGGGAATGACGTCCTCAATGCGCAGTCCACAGGCACCCGAGATCGAATCATCAAATAAAACAGCAAAGTGGCGTCCGAAATGATGATGCTCGGGCCTGTAGATGAGCTGAAAGTAGTCCCGCTGCTCGAAGGACGTCCCATCCAATTCCCCTTCAGCCCAAAGGAAGATCCCCGGCTCGGTGCTGTCCATGCTCTCGCCCAAAACCAAATGCAACTCCACCCAACCGCCGTCGAAGACGACCCGGTGGCGATTGTCGGGATAGCCGTCAAAAGTACAGGAGTCGAAACGGTAACCGTCGTAGCACTGAGCGCTGCCGGCACAGAGGCCGACACCGAAATAGCCCGATCCCACCTCCGGATGCTCACCGTCGAAGACATCAAGCATCGTATCGCCAGCGGCCAGTTGATCGGAAATATCCGCAAAAAACCAGTACTCCTTGTTTGAAGCATCTCTCAGAGGCTGGCCCATGGACATACTCGCTATGATGTTCTCACCCAAAGAGCTGGAGTCGGCCTCAATGCTGCCGAGACCAGAAAGTTCGGGCTGGCTGCCCGGCTGACGCATTTGCAAACATAGGGGTAAGATAAAGTCAAAGGTGCCGGCCTGACTGGGAACCGGATAAGTTCCAGGCGGAATCCACAGACGGGCCTTCATGTCCATCTCTTCTTCCAGGGTACGAAGCTCATAGAAGGTAGCGCAGTACATGGCACCGCCTTCGGGCAGTACCAAAGACCAAGCCCATGACTCGTCTCCCACATAGGCTTGTTCATCAGGGCACCATGCCCAGGGTTCCTCGAAGGAATTATCCCCTCCTCCAGCATCCTCACCAGCGTCTTGTCCTGCATCGAAAAGCGCATCAGATCCTGCGTCTGTGCCCATGTCGTCACCCCCACAGGCCCACAATGCCAGTGCACCCAGCATCACCAAAAACCGGGTCCAATTCATGGCACAGCTTCAGTTTCGCGGTTGGACATGCCTGATTGTAGCGCAACTCGGAGTTTTTTGCATATGATGGGAGCCAACCAACGAGGTGGACATGGTCAGGACGAAAAAGCGACGCATGCGTGTGGCTCTTGCTGCATGGGAAATCGGTCGCGTGGCAAGCGGCCTTGGGGCCAAGGTTGGCGGGCTGGGTGTTATCGTCGAAGAACTGCCGGCTGAGCTCAAGAAAGCCGCCGCCCGCAAGGGCATCGAGCTGGACCTGGAGATTCTTTGCCCCTGCTTCGCCCATTATGATCGCAGCCGACTCAAAAAACTCGATATGGAAATCCCGGCAAAAATTGAAGGCACATCTTTCAACTTTGAGGCATACACGCACACCTTCAAGGATGGCCAACGGGTCGTCTATTTCTGGGATCCAGGCCAGCTCCACTGGACCCACGCCTCCTCCATTTACCCCGACGACCCCCAGGTGGGCCTTAAAATCTTCGCGGCCGTATCCCAGGCCATGGCCGCCTACGTGGCGGCCCAAGACTTCGACACGATCCACCTGCATGACTATCATGTGGGTCTGCTGCCTTTTTACCTTGAGCACAAGCATGACATCTCATTGCCCTGCCACCTGACCATCCACAACGCCACCTACCAGGGCATCACACCCTTGCTCGGCGGCGGGTACAGCTCGCTGGATCGCATCGGCTTGCCTGGCGATCCGCTCTTCCACCGCTACTTCGACTTCTTCAACAACTTGAACATGATGAAGGCGGCCATGCTCAAAGTCCACGAGAGCGGCGGCCGCATCACCACGGTCAGCGGCGATCTGGACGGCAGTTGGGGTTACGCCGCCGAGTTGCGGGAGAGCCACACCCAGCTCTGGTCCAGAGCCTACTTTCAAAAAGGCGGGCCGCCAGGAGAGGTCTTTGTCCCCAACAGGCACTTGGAACTCTTTGAAAAACTGCCGGTGGCCGGCATCACCAATGGTCTGGCCGATGCCAACCGCCCCGAGCAACTGGCCGAGCTGCGCGCCGACAAGCTCCGAAAAGCCCAGGCCGGACAGAAAAGCCAGCCCATCTTCAGGCATCCGAAAGTCCAAAAGTCCATGCTGGCTTCCGACCACGACTTTGACGCCAAACGCCTTGAGGTCAAAGCCGAATTGAAAAGCCTATTGCACCTGGAGTGCTTCGGCAGCCAGCCAGCAGACGACCCCATCCTGCTCACCGCGGTGGGCCGACTTGTCGCCCAGAAAAACCTGGGCCTGGTGGCCGAGGTGGCCGATCGCTGCCTGGCGCATGATCCGGGGGCCAAGTTGATCGTCTTGGCCTCCGCCCCGGCCGGCGAAAGACAATTGGAGGATCCCTTCTGGGACCTGGCCGCCCGCCATCCCGAGCGGGTCTATTTCAACAATGCCTTCAACCTGCCCTTGTCCAAATTGATCTTGGCCGGTGGCGACTTTTGCCTGATCCCATCTCGCTTCGAGCCCTGCGGTTTGGTCGACTACGAAGCCAGTCTGCTCGGCAACGTGGTCATCGCCAGAGCCACCGGCGGCCTGACCAAGGTGCGTCATTGCGCATACCTGTACGATTGGCTCGACTTGAGCGACGAAGCAGGCGAAGCCGATGCCTTCTTCCAACAGATCATGACGGCCATGGATACCTATCGACACGCCGCCGATTGGCATGAGGATCTCAAACGCAAAGCCATGGCCATCGACGCTTCCTGGGATCGATCGGCCGAACAATACATAGACCTGTACCAATTCGGTCAGGCCAACCTGGCCTGGCAACAGCGCAGGCAAGATCTGCTGAAAAAACAAATCGCCTCACTGGGTAAAGACAAGACGCTATTCACGGACTTCTTCCGCCCGGCCTTAGAGGAGTACCGCGATCCCTTGGACTGGCAGCTCAGAAAAGCCCTGGACGGCCAAGACGAAGAGCTTATTGATCCTCTCCCGGCGGGTTGAGCAGATCGCGCAAACCTTTGATCAAAGCGCCGCCCGTGGTCTTGGCCGTGTTGCCCACGTCCTTGACGAACTGCACCAGGGGGTCTTCGCTGTCGCGGTAGGCATCCCGGTAGGAGCGAGCCGATGCCGAAAATTCAGAATAGACTGAGTTCTTGCCGTCATCTTCTCGTTTGGCATAGTTGCCCGAAAGGATGTCGGTGTAATCGCCCTCTTCCACCCAGGTTTTCAACTCGCTGACCCGGAGCACCGGGAAGGGATGAGTGCGGCCCAAGAGATTCAATATCTTGTAGAAACTATCCAGCTTGTCGCCGCCATGCTTGTACTCGTCGGCCTGCTCCAAAAAGGCCTCCAGCTTCATCTGATCCACCTGGCTGCCGCCGGCCAGCTTCATGAAGACCGAGTAAGCCTCGTCCGGATTCTGCAGGCACAGGAGACCGGCCCGATCGGAAGTCAGCTCGCTCTTGCGATCCCATTCGATGAGGCCTGCGATGATGGCCGTCAGGACCAACCAACCCCAGGGTACGCCGAAACGCAGCACGGCCATGCGCAACAAGAGTTTGAGCATGGTCTTGTAAAGCACGTGATCCGCCATGATGTGACCCAGCTCATGGCCCAGGATAAATCGCTGCTCGCCTTCATCCAGCAAGGCCAGGGTACCTGAGTTGATGACGATGAAAGGCTTGTCCGTGCCGATGGCCCCCGCGTTGACGAAGGGGGTCTGAGATACGTAGAGTTCGGGTATCTCACCTAAGTCCAGCACCTCACAGCATTCCCTGTAAATCCTGTGCAGTTCAGGAAACTGCTTGTCGCCGACCTTCACGGCGCTAGCCAAGTAAATGGTCCGCAGGGACTTCTCGCCGATCAGGCCGATGAACTTGCGCAGGGCCGTGTCGAAACCCGGCACCTTGCGCAGGGTCACCAAAGCGGCCCGATCCGAAGGATGCTCAAAGGCCCGAGAGCTGATGTCCGGCAAATTCACGCGTTCTTTAAATTCTCCGCCCATAGGTCAAAGCCTCCCTTTTCGTAGATTGCCCGGGATCTTCCCATGCTCAACCGGCCAGGCCAAGCCTTTTGCATGAAAGCTGTACCAGAGGATTCAGAATCAAGGACTGAGGGGTCGAGACAGGACAGTGCCCGCCTTGCCCACCGCAAAGAGGGTGGTCCCGTCGTCCCATAAGTCGGTCAGGCCGACCTTGCAGCCAGAAAATTCTCGTTGCCAATCGTCTTCCATCTGATCCCAGTAGCCCACATAGGCTTGCTCGCCCAGGCCACCGAGTGCGCCATCAGGATCTCCAGCAACCCAAATTTGAGAATGGTTCGCGCCCCAAACCGCCGTCAAAGGCTGTTCCGTTGCCGGCGAAGGGATGTTCACAAGAAACTCAGACCCTATTTCAAACTTCAAAACCTTGGGACCCCCCATAACGGCCTGACCCACCACCCAAGTCATGCCCCCGAGCACCATGGCCACATCGCTCCAATCCGCTTGTTGATCATGAAACATCTGTTCCCACTGCCAAGCCCCGGAAAAACTATCCCCTTGAAAGATAGCCCCCCCGTCGCCTACCGCCGTGCCTTCGGAATCATAATACAAAGAAACGGCATTCAAGTCGGCGTCTATCACCGGACTGGATGCGAGATCGAAAAATCCAGGCCGTTGCCAGCCCATGATGTGGGTCTTGGCACCCACAGCTACAATTTCGCTGTTCGCGCTTGCAACATCAAATAGCTCCACTTGTGAGCTGGTGACGCTGCTCTGCCATGTTTCTTGGGCATCTCGCCAAAGGTAGTGACCATCTTGTCCCACGATAAAAACGTAGCTGTCGAGGGTCAGAGCGATT